>CANDCB010000148.1 GCA_947383065.1 uncultured Bacillota bacterium
AAATGTAGAAAAGAATAAAGAATAGAGAGGGATTAACATGCCAGATAAAATCTCCATTTTGAAAGAGTCTGGGGAAACTTTAAATTCCAATGTCGTTTCCGTGTTTTTAATACCAGACACTCAAAAGCGTTATATTATTACAACTGAAAATGCTGTGGATCCTCATGGACTCACTGTTTTGCATGTTAGTGAAATAGTTGATGGTACATTACAAAAAGTCGCTACAGATGAAGAATGGTCATCAATCAAAACAATTATGCGTGCTATCATATCTGGCAATGTAGGTACTTTTAAATATTTACCAACAATTGAAAATATCAAAGCAAGTAGCCAATATTCAAGAGATATCTCAGTTAGTGCTTCTGCTTCTAAACAAATGATAGATAATTATGCTGCTGGAGATAAAAGTGATGTAAATAATGAACCTAGTTCTGATAGTGTAGCTGGAGTATCTCCTCAGGTATTTAATCAAGAAGCTCCAATGCAACAAAATCCTGGTTATGAAGCAAGCTCAATTTTTCCTGCTGCTACTTCAATGCCAAATGCTGAAAATGAACTTATTCCAGGAATTGCAGAAGTTTCAAATAATGATATGAATAACCAGAATTTAGGTCAACAAGTTGATATGGAACAACAAATTAATATGAATAATAATTTTAATAGTCCAGTTCAACCTTTTGCTAATATTTCTCAAAATCAAGTAAATGTTACTCCTGAAATGCCAGCTAATCAAATGGGCATAGATAATACAATGATGAATAATGCCCAAGGTTTTGCTAATCAAATACCCCAAAATTATGATATGCAAATGTCTAATGAAGCCTCAACTGGAATCCAAGTAGCTGTACCAACACAAATGGTTCCGAGTGCTCAAATTGCTCAAGAAGCCCAAGCACCGTTTAATAATAATATAAATTTAAACTTTCAAGCTTCTCCAAGCTTTGCTCCCAATGCATCTTTAGATGAAGTTGTAGTAGGGGCGGAACAGATGTTTATCGAAGGCGTTAAAAACCTTGTTGAAACAATTCAAGAAAAAGTTTATCGTGACTTATACGCTAAAGAAATGGAATTAAAAAACAAAGAAGCTGAATTGGCTCAAAGAGAAGCTCAATTAAATAATCAAATGCCTCAGTTTCAAGTAAACCCAAATCAATTTAACCAAAATATGATGAATATGGGAGTAAGTGTTTCTCCTACCCAGTTTCCAAATGGTAATATATCAGGTTTCGATTCAGGAAACATGGCTTACAATAATGGTATAAATTCAGCTATTCAAAATCCAAATCAAATGGGTATGGGAATTCAACCTTCTATGCAGATGAATGGAGTTGTTCAAAATCAACCATCAACAATCATCCAACAACCAATATCAGGTCCTATGGTTGTTTCAGCTAGCAACGACATGATGTAATATATGGTAATAAATACAAAAATTAAAAAACTTTAGGTTATAATCTAAAGTTTTTTTAATATATTAAAGTATGGAAAACTTAATTGATATTTTAAAAGAATATTATAATATTGAAATAACTGATTACCAAGATTATAAAGAAGGAATTATTTTTTATGCTAATGGTAATTATTATTATTTTACAAAATGTCACTTTAATGAAGAACAACTAAATAAAATACTTCCAGTTTGTAATTTTATTAAAGAAAATGGAATTAAAATTCATGACTTTATTTATAATAAAGAATATAAACTACTTTCTAATGATTATATATTATTAAAGCTTAATGAATTTATAGACAAAATTACTTTTAAAGACGTCTTACTTTTTTCAAGTGTTGATTGTAATAGTTTTAAAAATGATTATGTCTATATGGCTCAATTTTGGGAAGAAAAAATTGATTATTTAGAATTACAATTAAGCGAATTATCTAACAACTTACTTCTTAATAACAGTTTTGATTACTTTGTAGGCATTGCTGAGATTTTATTGGAATATTTAAAAAGAAATTATTCCGAAGAAAATATAGATTTAAAATTATCACATCGTTGCCTAAACTGTCTAGATAGCATAGAATATTATAATCCTTTAAATATTAGTTTTGATTTAGCATATAAAGATATAGCAGCATATTTAAGAAAAAGTAAAGATATAGATCTTACAATTGATATAATTGATAAAGCTATTAAAGATAGTAATTATAAATATTTCTTTGTTAGAATGGTCTTTCCATTTGATTATTTTTATGAAATACAAGAAATACTAATTGAAGGTAAAGATAATTATGACTTATTAAACATAATAAATAATGTAGAAGCCTATGAAAAATATCTGTTAAATATGGAAAAGTTATTTGGCATTTATCTCTTTGATTGGTTAAAACCATAATAAAAAATGTAACTTATATAGTTACATTAATTACGCCCTCAATTTCCGGAATCTCTGCTTTTAAAGTTTCATAAAGGCCATTTTTTATTGTATCATCAGAAAACATACAAGCTTGACAAGCCCCAGTTAACCTAACATAAACTATTTTTTCTTTATATTCGATAAACTCTACGTCGCCACCTTCCATATTTAAATAAGGACGTAAAGAATCCAAGATTTCTTTAATATGTTCAATTATATCTTTATTTTTCTTTGTTTTTATTTTATCCATTTTAAAAATCCTTTCCTTGTTTAAAATATACATTCATAATATTATTTTGTAGTAAATTACTAAAAAATATTATAACCGATAATTTATTTTGTGTAAACTACATGTTGTGATATAATATAAGTCGTAAAGAGGTGTATTATGCCAAAATATAAAAAAGGAGATATAGTAACTGGAAAAGTAACAGGAATTGAAAATTATGGTATATTTTTATTATTAGAAAATGATAATTATACTGGTTTAATTCACATATCAGAAATATCAGAAAAATTCGTAAAAAATGTCTTTGACTATGTAAGAATTAATGAAATTATAAAAGCTCGTGTTTTAAATGTTGATGATCTAAATCATAAATTAAAATTATCCATTAAAGATTTTAATTATCGTATAGAAGATATAACTTCTTTAGAAGATGAAAATGGTTTTAATCCTTTGAAGAAAAAACTTCCTGAATGGATTTCTGAATATAAAATGATGGATAATAAATAATAAAATCCATCATTTTTTTATAATAACAATAAAAAAATCTCTTTAATAAGAGATTTAAATTCTAAATGGTGCCCAAGGCCGGACTTGAACCGGCACGAGGGTTAAATCTCGCAGGATTTTAAGTCCTGTGCGTCTACCTGTTCCGCCACTTGGGCAGCACCTATGTCTTTATAAGACTCCTTGAGTATAACGCATTTTTTTTCCTTTTGCAAGCCTTTTTTTATTTTTTTACTTTTTCCATATTAAAAAATTCCTTTTTAAAAAATCGAAAAATGACTAATATTACTTTTTTCGATATTTTTGTTGACATTAGTTTTTTTAATATGCTATAATCAATTTGTCGCTGAAAGATGCATAAATGGAGGAATACCCAAGTCTGGTTGAAGGGACCGGTCTTGAAAACCGGGAGGTC
>CANDCB010000149.1 GCA_947383065.1 uncultured Bacillota bacterium
GGTTTCAGAGGGATTAAATAAAATATTACATAGTAATAATAAGAATATTATAAAAATGTTTCCTGATATATTAAAAGAGTTTTGGAATTGTATAAATTATTATTTTACTTTGTATAAACAAATGTATTATATTGCGACTTCTAAAGTTGTAATAACTGATGGATATAATGTTTTAATAAGTTGTTTAAATCATAAAAAGAAAACATGTATTATACAAATGTGGCATGCGTTAGCGGCGATAAAAATGTTTGGATATCAGTCAATTGGTCGAAAAGATGGAATGAATCCTAAGACGGCTAAAATATTAAATATGCATGCAAATTATACTTATATTTTATCCGGTTCTATAGCTATGAATAAACCTTTTAGTGAGGCTTTTAATACAGATATTAATAAAGTATTAGCAATTGGGACACCATATATTGATTATTTATTAAGTTTAAAACCAGATAAAGAAAAGATATATAAAAAATATCCAATATTAAAAGAAAAAAAGCCTCTTATTTTATATTCGCCAACTTTTAGAAAAAACGGTCGAGATGTTATTAATGAAGTTATAAAAAATATTGATATAAATAAGTTTAATTTAGTTATAACTTTGCATGAATTGGATGCTTTAAAAGCGAGTGCAAGTGATAATGATAAAATATTAATAAATCCAGAAATTAATTATCCTGAGTTACTTAAAATGGCTGATTATGTTATTACTGATTATTCAGCTTTAGTTATTGAAGCTGCTATTTTAAAAACTAATATATTACTTTATGTTTATGATTATGAACAATATGAGAAAGAAAATGGTCTAAATGTTAATTTATTTGAAGAATTGCCAGGATATGTTTCAAAAGATATCAAAGATTTAATTAAAGTTATTGAAAAGAATAGTTATGATGTGAAAATATTACAAACTTTTAGAAAAAAATTTGTAACTAATTTGAGCAATGATAGTACTAAGAAAATTTATGAATTGATTAAGGGAGAATTAAAATGATAAAAAAGATTAGAAAAATTTTAGTTGATTTAGCTAAGAAAAATGTTTTATTTAGGAAGTTTTTAAGAAAAGCTAAAAATATACAAGGGAATGTTTCGTATCATAAGTATTATAAAAAATATGATGTTGATGAAAAAACTATTCTTTTTGAAACCTTTAATGGTCGAACTTATGGTTGCAGTCCAAAAGCTATATATGAAAAAATGCTTGAAATGCCAGAATTTAAAGATTATAAATTTATTTGGTCTTTTGTAAATCCTTTGAAGCACGAAGTTAAAAATAGTAAAAATTTATTAATTGTAGAACATGGTAGTCATGACTATTATAAAGCGTTATCAATTTCTAAATATTGGATTGTTAATTCAATTATTGAAGAAAGTATTACTAAAAAAGATAATCAAATATATGTTCAATGTTGGCATGGGACGCCTCTTAAAAGATTAAGATGTGATATAGAAGTAGATGGAGCTATTTTAAATACAGTTGAAGAAATAAGAAAAAGAAATGATATTGATGCTAAAAGGTTTGACTATTTTATTTCGCCATCTAAATTTTGTACAGAGAAGTTTACTTCTGCTTTTAATTTAAAAAATTTAGGGTTGGAGAATATTATAATAGAAGAAGGATATCCGCGAAATGATTCACTTTTTCATTATACAGAGAAAGATGTTGAAAGAATTAAGAAAAAGTATCATTTACCTAATGATAAAAAGATAATTTTTTATTTACCGACTTTTAGAGATAATCAGCACGAATCGGGAGTTGGCTATACTTATAATTTAGGGATTGATTTTGAGGCTTTACAACAAAAGTTTCAGGATAAATATGTTATTTTGTTTAGTCCGCATTATTTTGTCGCTAAACAAGTAGATGTAAGTAAGTATAAGGGTTTTGTTGTTGATGTAACAGAAAATGATGATATAAATGATTTATATATAATTAGTGATTTTATTATGACTGATTATTCAAGTGTTTTTTTTGATTTTGCTAATTTAAAAAGACCAATGTTATTTTATATGTACGATTTAGATATTTATAAGGGTAAATTGAGAGATTTTTATTTAAGTCTTGATGAATTACCAGGACCAATTACCGAAACTCAAGAAGAATTAGAAAAAGCTTTGGAAACTTTAGAAGAAGATTCTATAAAATATCAGGAAAAATATAGTAAATTTAATAGAAAATTTAATTATTTGGATGATGGAAATGCTTCAGAAAGAGTTATTAAAGTAATATTTAATTTAAAAGGTGATACAAATATTAAAGAAGATAAATAAAATCTTCTTTTTTTCATATATTTTAATAGGTGATAATAATGTTAATGCCCAAAATTGCAAACTATTTAAGAGATAATTCATATAATATAAATTTAAGCTTAGATAAAATATATATTAATAATTATATAGAATTAAAAACAATAAATGAAAACTTGATATCAATAAAATTTGAAGATTTTATTTTAAATATAAATGGAAATAATTTTAAGGTGGCAAAAATGGTAGATAATGAAATTTTATTTAATGGTCATATAGAAAGTATGGAATATTTTTATAAATAAAATAGAGATTAAGATTCTTACAAAATCACCTAATAAGACCATTAAATACATTAAAAACTTGAATATTAATATTTATCATACGTCGTATAAAAAAGATTATATTACATTAATAGTTGAGAGTAATGATTATGCTAAAATAGAAAAATTTTTTAATGTTGAAATTATAAAATTTTATGGATTAGAAGATATAAAAAAATATATGAAGAAGCATTATTGGCCTCTTGCTTACTTTTTTTTAACTTTAATTACTATTTTCTTTTTTACACGTTTAGTTATAAATGTTAATGTAGTAACTAATAATAAGAATTTGCAACGAATCATTTTAAATGAGTTGGATAAAGAAGGGATCAAAAAATATACTATAATAAAATCTGATAAAAAATTGTTGCAGATAAAAAATAATATTTTAAAAAATAATAAAGAGCTATTAGAATGGTTAAATATTGAACGTCAGGGGATGAAGTATGTAATTAATATTGAACCTAAAGTAGAAAAAAATAAAATAGAAAAAAAGCCTTATTGTCATGTTATTTCTACAAAGGACGCAATGATAACTAGAATAATTGCTAGTAATGGCATGGAAATTAAAAATACTAATGATAGTGTTAAAAAAGATGATATTATTATTTCTGGAGATATATCTTATAATGAAGAAGTTAAAGCACATGTATGTGCAACGGGAACTGTATATGGTAAAACATGGTATACAATAAATATTAGTTTGCCAAAAACTTATGAAGAAATCATAAAGAAGGATAAGAAACGTTTTAATTTAGAGATTAATTTAAATGATAGAAAATATAAAATATTTAAAAGTCGTTTGGATGATTATGTTTCTGAAAAGAAAAAGATTTTTAATTTGTTTGGTTTTGAATTAAATATAATTAAGGAAATAGAAGTTGATAAAACAATTAGAGAGTATAATGATGAAGAATTAAATGAGAATATAAATAAAT
>CANDCB010000150.1 GCA_947383065.1 uncultured Bacillota bacterium
TGTAAATAAACCGTCGGCTTCATTATAAATTGTATTTTTTCCTTCTGTATTATAAATGTCATTATCATCTGCTGTAAAAAGGTTTGTTCCAATTACGTATGAATTATCACTAATATCTTCAGCATCAACTGAAATAGCATAAACAGTATTAGAGAATATAATTGATATAAATAAACAAAATAATATTTTCTTTACTTCTTTCATACTTTAACCTACCTTTCCTGCAGTTACTTCAATTCCATCAACTTCAACTTTAAATGAACTATTCTTATCCCAAACAAGTTTTTTATTAATCGTTGCTGGTAAAACAGAACCATTAGGAAGTTTTATCTTAACATTTGATATTCTTCTTCCATTTTCTGTTACAAATGGAGCACAAGTCATATTAGTTAATGTATCACCTTTTTCATCACATCCAACTTTAAATGTATTTAATCTCCAACTAGCAGTATAAGTTCCATCTGAAGTTGCTGTACTCACTTGACGCCCATTTAATGTCCAACTAACAAAAGTATAGTGATTTCTAGAAACTGTACATATACTACTTAACGAAGTTCCTTGATTAACATTCTTTCCACTTCCTGGACTAGGACAATTACTTCCATATGTTCCTCCATTTGCATTAAATGAAACAATATATGTATTTGGTTTTGGTGTAACTGTGTTTTGTTTCCATATTGCATAATATGTTGTATTTGCTGTTATACGTCTAGACGAAATATTTAAAGCCGTTGTTGCATTCCTATTAGTATTAAATCCTACAAAAGTATAACCACTTCTAGAAGCACTACAACTATTTCTAGCTGTCTCACCTGATTTTATTGTTTGGTTACCACAACCATTTCCTAAAGTTCCTCCATTACCATTAAATCTTACTGTAAAAGTCTTATCTTCCTCTGGTGGTGTTGGATCATCAGGTTCAACTGGCTCATCAATTTTCTCCCACGAAGCAACTATTGTTATATTCGAATTTACAGGCATACTAAAATCATAATCAGCATCATTATACTTCCATCCTGCAAAATTATATCCTTCTTTTGTTGGATAAGAACTAGGTCTGCTTGCTAATTGACCTTCTTCTATTACCTGATTAGCAATAATTGATCCCCCCATTGTATCAAATACCACAGTATAATAAATTTTATCTGGTTGCTTAACTTTCCACCCTGCTTTAAGTGTAATATCACCATTTATTCCTTGACTAAAATCATATAATTCATTATCTAACATCCAACCAATAAAAACATATCCCTCTTTCGTTGGAGCGATTGGCTGATTAACATTTGTCCCTTCTTCTATAGTAATAGCGGCAATAGATGAACCACCATCACTGTCAAAATTAACTAAAAACTTTTCTGGTTCTTTTAAAGTTTCTTGAGGAACTACACTATATATAGTAATAACTAAAATACCAAAAAAAAGTAACAAGGTATTCAAAATCAACATCTTTTTATTTTTATCAGTCATGCATACCACACATCCTATACTATATTAAAATTATAACATCAGGCATATTAAATGTAAATCCAAAAAATATATATAATCAAAGAATTTTTTACTACCATTAATTATTATTAAAATATCTATACTCATTATTCATATATTATAAATATGGTAAAAAATAGCAAAAAAATAGCCATTTATTGGTATGACTATTCTATAACCTAATCTCTTTTTTAATTATCTTTACAATAACTTTAAATATTAAATAAAATAATAAAACCCATACTATTATAGATATAGCTATAAAAGTATATTCCTCTTTAATAGTACAATAAACTATTTCTAATAACATAAGTGAAAATAATAATGTTAAAAAAATCCCTATTAAAACATATTTACATAATCTATTTATATTATCTATTTGTATATCAATAAAATCTTGTATCTCATTATTATCATTCTGACCAAAAACCATTGATATCGTCGTTAAGATTAACTTTATTATATTAGTCAAAGCTAATGAAACAAACATAAATAACATTGGAATTGTTGCAAAAAGATAATAATAATGTAATTTTACTAAAAAACTATAAGTTATTAATGAAAAAATAAGAAAAATAATAATACTAATAATATAAAATGTAATAGTTAATAATTTATTTCTTTTAATACTCATAGAAAATATCCACCCATCTTTTTATTCTTTTTTAATTATAACATAAAAAAATCCAGTTTCATAGATACTATAAATTAAAGTAATACAAGGTTACATTAAATTTCAATAAATTAAATTAAGGTTCATCTGCAACATATTATAAGGTTACTAGAATCAAAAATTGATTTAATATCATAAGTTAATTCTTATATTACTCATTTTCCCGTCTATAATAATTATTTAAAATAAATAAGAGAAATTATCATTAATTTCCCTTATAATAAATCACTATGCGAACCAGTTTCAACTAATAACAAAATTAATTCATCATTATTAATTCTATACACAAGTAACCAATCTGGTTCAATGTGGCATTCTCTACAATCTTTAAATCTTTTATTGTCATTTAGTTTATGATCTCTATATTGTGATTCTAAAGTATTACCACATGCAAGTTGTTCTATAATATTTCTCAGCTTATTAAGGTTCTTCCCTTGTTTTTTAATTTTTTTATACTCTTTTTTAAAATCACTTGTATAATCTACTATATACTTATATGTCATTTATCTAATGTTCCAAATAAACTATCAGAATCAGTATAACCTTGTCTTTTTCCTTCTTTTAATTCTTGCATAATAACATCTGATTCTTCTAATGCTTTCATAAGTTTTTGGTTTGATACATCTAATGTAGGTGTAAAAGGTAAACTTTGCATTCTTATACTTTGCTTAATAAACATATTAATTGCTGAATTAGTTGTAATTCCTAGCTTTTTAAAAAGATTATCCGCTTCAATTTTATCATTATCTGATAGTCTTATACTCATAGTAGCCATATAGTATCACTCCATTTCTAAAAATACTTTATCACAAAAGTATATCATTTGCAATACTTTTGATATAATTATTATATGTATTTAATTGAAGTTAATACACTTAAGACTTTTTACAAATTAATATAGTCTTTTAAAATTCTTCTAATCTAATTTTATAAAATATCATAATTATACCAAAATCATTACTATTTGATATACCACCTATATAGCTATAAAACTCTTAATAATATCCTAAATTTTATAAATGTTTTATTAAAGCTTCATAAAGTAAATCAACAATATGATTAGAAGGCTCCAAATCATATTTTTTAATAATTTCATCTATTATATTATCATTATAAGTAGTAGATAAATATTTAAAAACAGACTCTTTCTTATTTTCCAAATCTCTTAAAAAGTTTTCTGTATATAAATTATCTATAATAAGCAAAGGTAAACCTAAAGACCATTTCTTAAAATCATCTAATATTTCTTTAGAACTACTTTTATAAGTAAATAAAGATTTATCATATGAAATCATCTTTTTAAAATCTTCACTTACAATTAAATTTTCTTGCAAACGAT
>CANDCB010000151.1 GCA_947383065.1 uncultured Bacillota bacterium
GATAAGGTACCGTGACTGGAGTTCAGACGTGTGCTCTTCCGATCTTGATATTAATGGTCATAATTGTTATATTGCTATAGAAAGATAATTTTGTCTTTCTCTTTTTTTTTATAGAAAAATATCTTATAATATATATAAGGTAGATGATATTATGAAGGGCAAGATACTAATTAAGATTATATTTTTAATAGTTCTATTATTAAATATTAATTTTGTTTATGCTAAATCTTTACCATCAAAGTCTGATACAATTAATATTTCAAATAATAATATAACAAGTGTTGTAAATATAAAAGATATGATTGTTATGAGTCATGATAATAAAACAAATACAGTTTTAAATACATATGACAATAATTTAAATTTAAAAGGTACTAAAATGATTGACTCTTTAACTAGTTCTAAACTAATAAAAAATAATGAACATTTTATATTAGTTGGGGTTATGGCTAATACTTTAAAATTTTATGAATTGGATGAAAATTTAAAAATAATAGAACAAAAAGATACTTCTTATATTGTTCCTATAAATAGTGAAGTAAATGTTTATTCATATAATAATAAATTTTATGTAATGTTAACACTTGATAAAAGTTTGATTTCTAATGAAATCTATGAAGTTGATGAAAAGTTTAATGTTACTTTAAATCGTTTTAGTAATTATAATGCTCAAGATTTAAGAAATATTTTAAAAAGTGATTATTATTTGATTCATAATAATAGTCAAGTCAAAGAGGGAAAAGAAATTCATTATAATGGATCTACTTATTTAGAAAATTTAAATGTTTTGGTGGGATATACCTATAATTTGTTAGATAATTCTAAAATGTCTTATATTACTTTAATAGATGATAAAGGAAATAAAATAAAGGAAGAAAGTAATGAAAAATATCTAGAATATAAAGATATATATGTTATAAATAGTAATATTGTTTTTATTGGTGTAGATAAAAATAATAATTCATTTTTAATTACTTTGAATAATAAAGGTGATATTTTAGAAGAAAAAAGATTAAATAATAATTCAAGTATTTATAAAGCAGCAAATAAGTTTTTTATTAGTGATGATAATACTATATCAGTTTATACTTATGATTTAAGGATTATAAAAGAAGAAGATAAGTATGGTACGATAATAATAAATGAAAATGTAGTACCTAATGAAATAGTTAGTTATAATGTTATAGCTAATTCGGGTTTTAAAGTTAAAGAAGTAATAATAAAAGATAATCAAGGTAATGTAATAAAAACAGATAATAATCAGTTTATAATGCCTGAAAATGACTGTAGAATTAAAGTTATTTATGAAGAAGCTATTGTGAATCCTGAAACTTTTGATTTTATATTGATAGCTGTTCCTTTTTTGATAATAATTTTAATTGTAGCTTATAATTTATATCGTAAGATGATGTGGTTAAGATAAATATAAATAAAATTATAATGTATGTTATAATAAAAATAGAATAGGGTGATATTAATGCCAGAGAATAATGAACATAATAATCAATTTGATTTGCCAAATAATAGTAATAATGGAATAGAATTACCAAAAGTTAATACTAATGGTGAAAATAAGCATTCTGTAAATGACTTTAATGCTAATAATAGTTTTAATAATAATGATTCTGTTAATAATAACCCTTTTTCTAATCAGAATAATTCTAATTTAAATGAAGAAGAAAAGAAACCTATTATAGAAATCCCGAAGGCTTATTATGATAAATTAGCACAAGAACAGCAAGAAAAAATGGAACAAGAGAATCAGTTAAAACAAATGAAAGCTGAAACAGGAGAAGCTTTAAATGAAACAGGTAAATTTTTATCTTTGGCTTTAATTAATGGTATTATAATTTTTGGTTTATTTTATTTAACATTAAATAAGTTTAAGTATTCTTTAATAGGGATTCCTATATATATAGTTATTTTAACTTTTTATTATGCTAAAAAAGAAGGTATTAAAACTTCGTTTCCTTCAGCTTTAATGTTTGGAGGAATGATGTGTTCTATAGTTACTTTTATAATGTCGATGATTCAAGAAGAAAAAGGTAATATCTGGATGTATTATACTATTGCTTCAATAAGTACTGCTTTTTTAGGAATGATAATTAGTAATATTATTACGAAGTTAATTACCGATATAAAAAATGTTAAAGCCCTTCAAGGTATTGGATATATTTTATTTTTTGCTATATTAATAGGAGCACCATTTTATTTACTAAAAAATTATCGTGATGTAATTTATAGATATTTGTTTTTTGAACAAGTAGCACCTGTTGCAGAAACAGAGACTGATTTTGTCTTAAAAACTTTAAAAAATCGTTATAATGTAGATTTTAAATGTGGTATTTATGCTGGAACTGGTGAAGGAGAGTCTAAAGATATTATTTATGATAAATTTAAGTCACAAATTGATCAATTTGATCGTAAGTATACGGAAAGAGTTTGTAGAGATAAAGATGGAAATGATACTATAGTTCAGTCTAAAGCTTATAATGAAGGTGAAGTTAAGTATATTATAATTGATGATTATATGGATGTTATTTTATTAAATAAAATTAAAGAAAATATTATAAAAGAATTAAAAAGTATAACTTTAGCACCAACGGTTCGTTTTTATTTATATCCTGAAGCAAATTGTACATTTTATGGGGATTGTGTTGATGTTAGTGAGTATTATGAAAGATATAATGTTGAAACAAATATAGATGAACAGTGGAAAGTAAGTACTAAACTTGATTATAGACAAGATTTAAAAATGAATTCTGTAGATTATTTAAATAAAAATAAATTTAAGTTTGTTATCGATTTAGTTGGTAATTATGGGGATGGAGCAATTGATTATAGTGGCTCTATAGAAACAATTTTAAATCGTTTAAATTCTATTGGTTATAAAAATACTTTTGGATATGAAATTACTTTATTAACTTCACAAAGTTCTTTATCTTTAACGACGGAAAAAGAAGTTTATAAAGTTAGAGGAACTACTAATGATGAGAAAGTATTTAAAAATCCGGAGGTAATACCAATCAGTGGAAATTAAAAAAATTACAATTAATAGTCGATATCATGATGAAGCAGTAAATATTTTTTATAATTGGTGGGGGAAAGATATAAAAAAAATATCTTTGGATAATATTGTAAAAAGTTATAAAGATAAAGAAAATGAAAAGTTACCAGTTATTTATGGAATTATAATAAATGATACTTTAATTGGTCTTTATGAAATAAATGAAAAAGATGATATAGATGGTGAAATTTATACACCATATTTAGCTAATGTATATGTAAAACCTTCTTATAGAGGGCAAGGATTTGGGAAAATACTTATTTTGGATTCTTTAAAAAAAGCTAAGGAACTAGGTTTTTCTAAACTTTATTTACATACACGAATAGAAGGTTTATATGAGTCTTTTGGATTTGAATTTTTTAAAGAAGTTGATACTAAATATGGAAAAAAGCGAATTGCGGAAAGAACTCGTAAAAATACGGCTTGCGG
>CANDCB010000152.1 GCA_947383065.1 uncultured Bacillota bacterium
AAAATACTGGATTGATGGTTTTACAAGTGTAGAATCACTTAAAAATGACCCTAAAAAGGTCATAGGTTATATATCAAAATACATGACTAAAAATATTGATGATAGACTTTTTAGTCATAGGAGATATTTTTATTCTCAAAATCTAAATAAGCCATTATCTAGCTATATTAAATTAGATAATGAAAAACATATGGATTTTTATAAAAAAATAATTCAAGACACATCACTAATTTATCAAAACGAATATATAAATCCGTATGACAATTCAAAAGTAACCTATCTTGAATTTCAAAAATGATTTACCCAAAATCATTTATATTATATCACATTGTCGTTTTTTATAAAGGCATAAAAAAATGTCAATGAAGTAACGGAATAAAAACTTGCGATAGATTGTGATTATGCCGGATACGTAATTGATGTTTTTGTTGCCTCAATAATAGTGTAGTCTTATCAAAAAATACATTTTTTTGATAAGATATGCCCCAAACGGCGAGTGGAAAGAAAGGAGCTTGTATATGATAAGAAGAATAAAAATTGATAGAAATTTACTTTTTTTAGAACATCTTTTATTAAGTATTAATTCTTTTTCTCTTTATGATGATGATATAGAACACTTATTAAAAAAACTATATAAACTTGTAAGTGAAAAGCTTTATTCTAATATTGAACATGAAGGTGATTTTGACCATACCGAATTAGAAATTATTTATTATTATTAATAAATTAGTTTTTTAAAAACGGTAGTTTGCAATACAAATTTTATACAAAAAAATAATAATTGTGTAAAAAAGTGTATACTTTTTAGTTTTCTTTTACGCAAATTGTAAAATAATATGCAACTTTTTTTCTATTTTCAGTAAGAAATTTTTATAAAAAGTCAAGAACTCAAAAAACGGATGCTATAATCAATTTGTCAGATAAATTAAATTCGTTTAAGAGTACAAATAGCAATAAAATAATTTAATAGAAAGGATTTGATTTATATGACAAACAAAAAAAATGTTGAGCTAAAAAGAGTAAATATTAATTTACCATTATCACTAGTTAATCGTATTAAAGATTTTTCCATTAGTTTTGGTCTTAATATTACAAGTGCATATATTGTATTACTAAATCAAGCTTTAGAACAAAATTCTATTAATAGAAATAAAAATTAATATACTCTTTATGCTAACTAGAAAGGAAAATATTAATGTCTAAAAAAAAACATAAATTTCTTGATGTTTATGAAGACTATTTACTATATGCGAAAAAAAAGCAAAAAAATCAAAGTTTCACGTCATTGAAATACAAATTTGATAAACATATTTTGCCTTTTTTTAAAAATATGTACTTAGAGGATGTCACTAGTAAAGACATTATTAAATGGGAAGATTATATTTTATCTTTGAATTTTTCTAATAATCATAATAAAAATTTATATTATATTTTAAGTGGTTTTTTTGAACATTGTACTAAATTTTATAATTTTAACAAGTCAATAATTAGTAATGTCGGTTGTTTTAGAAAAAAATATGAAAAAAGCAAAAAAGATTTTTATAATTTTAATGATTTTATAAAATTTATTAATAGTTTTGATGATGAAGTATATAAGCAATTCTTCAATTTACTATTTTTTACTGGTGTCCGCTCAGGTGAGGCAATGGCCCTTAAATTTAGCGATTTAAATAATGGTTATATAAATATATCAAAAACTATGAATAGCCATGGAAAACGTGATTTAGGTACTCCAAAAACTATTTCATCTATTCGAGATATAAAAATTGATTTAACATTGGAAAAAGATTTATTAAATCTTAAAGATATATACAAACAAAAATATCCTTACAATGATGACTTTTTTATATTTGGTGGAATAAAACCTCTTTCCCCTTCTACAATTAATAGAAGAAAACTAAAAGCATGTGAAAAAGCTAATATTCGACCTATTACATTACATCAATTTAGACATAGTCATGCTTCTCTACTATTACAAAAAGGTATTATGATTAATGAAGTTTCACGAAGACTAGGTCATAGCAAAGTAAGTACAACACTTGATATATATGGTCATACAGATTTAACACAAGAAAAAAGAGTGCTAGACACCCTTAATTCATTAAGATTTAATTGTTTCACGTCATTGAAATACAAATTTAAATCTATATTAAAGTGCTTTAAACACTCTAATAACTAAAAATTGGAGCGGGTGATGGGAATCGAACCCACGTTATCAGCTTGGAAGGCTGAAGCTCTACCATTAAACTACACCCGCAAAATCAGTAGGCACTATTAATTATACTAGATTTTATCTAAAATGCAAGTATTTTTGCCTACTTTATACAAATTTTTCTAAAAATATAACTATAACATTATATGTTTAAATACCAAAATTATCACAATTTAATTTATTTAATACTTTCAATATATTTTCTTACTTCTTCAGCATCATCCAAATGAACTTTTTCATGACCTAAAATTTGATAATCTTCATGACCTTTACCTAAAATCAAAACAACGTCATTTTTTTCAATCATATTTAAAGCCTTTTCTATAGCTTTACGACGATCTAATTCTACTTCGTAATTATTAGATTCAACACCTACCAATATATCATCCATAATTAACTTTGGATCTTCAGTACGTGGATTATCACTAGTAAATATAACATAATCAGAATTTGTCGCTGCAATACGTCCCATAATCGGTCTTTTTTTAGGATCTCTATCTCCACCACACCCAACAAGTGTAATAATTCTTCCTTTTTTATTTAAAGAAAATGCCTTAATAATTTTTTCCACAGCATCAGGTGTATGAGCATAATCAACTACCGCTTCACCATCTTTTACCTTTATCTGCTCACAACGACCCTTAGGTGGATAAACATCTTTAGTAACCTCAATAATCTCAGAAATACTATATCCTAAACAATTTACTAAAGATAAACTTGTTATATAATTATAAACATTAAACAAACTTCTTAAATTAGTTTCTACTTCATAAGAAACATCATCTGCTAAAAAACTAATCTTCGTTCCATGCTCTGTATCACTATAATCGATAATCCTATAATTATCACCCTTTAATCCATAAGACTTAGTATTTTTATAAGCTTCTATCCAACTAATAGAATAATCATCATCTCTATTAACAATCATTTCCCCATTTAATTGTTTAAGCAATAATAACTTAGCATTTAAATAATTTTCCATCGTTAAATGATAATCTAAATGATCTTGTGTCAAATTAGTAAATGCAGCTACTTTAAATTTTAACCCTTTTACTCTTTCTTGAGCTAAAGCATGTGAACTAACTTCCATCATTACATTTACACAACCATTTTCTTTAGCTTGTAACAATAATTCATACAAATCCAAAATATTTGGTGTTGTATTAGGTATCTCTATAAAATCAACATCTGGCATATAAAAACCAATTGTTCCAATATAAGCAGTCTTGCTTCCTAACTTATTTAATATT
>CANDCB010000153.1 GCA_947383065.1 uncultured Bacillota bacterium
TCAATATTATCTTCTTTCGCCTTAACTAAACCGTCAAATATAACTCCTGCTGGATCAATATTTTCTTTACCATAAAATTTAGCTCCTGTTTTTAAGGCCCACTCCTCAAGTTGTTTAACAGCACCAGCTCTAAAAGTATCACCTGCAATCATCATTACACTTTTGCCTTCACTAATGTATTTATACGCTAATTTAGCTATAGTGGTTGTTTTACCAACACCATTTACCCCAACCATCAAAATAATAGTGGGACCATTAGAAGCAATATTAATTTTATCGGAAAGAGTTTCATTATCAACATAAATTATAAAAAGTTCATCAACAATTACTTCGTTTAAATAAGCAGTATCAGTTATATGTTCACTTTTTACACGATTTCTTAGCTTCTCCATAAAATTCATTACAGTATTTACTCCAACATCTGCATTAATTAAAATTTCTTCTAATTCTTCATAATAATCTTCTGTTACTTTAGTATATTTAACGCCAAGTAAACTTAACTTTGAAACAAATTCTTTTCTCGTCTTTTCAAGTCCTTTATCATATAAATCAATACTTGCTGCTTCTAATACTTGCTGCTTTTTATCTTGACTATCTACTTCTTTAACTATTTCTATATTATTTTCATCTTCTGTTCCTTCAAAATTAATTTCTTCTATTTCATTTACATCAAATTCTTCTTTAACGCTTTTCAATACTTTTTCTTTTTTACTTATTATATTTTTTAACTTATCAAATAATCCCATCTATATCACCACAACTAGTATACCTTAAGTCATCTTATTTTACCAGTAAAAAGGATTTCTATTTATATCTTAAAAACATAACTAGACTTTTATAAAGTTTAGGTTTATAATTATCTATAGCGAAGAACTAATACTTTTATTTTTATTATTTTTTACATTTGAAAGGAAGATTTGATGAATAAAAAAGACGGATTTACGTCTGTTATTGCTTTGGGTGGTTTAGGCGAAGTTGGAAAAAACATGTACGTTTTTACCCACAAAGACGAAATATTCATAATCGATGCTGGGGTAATTTTCCCAGAAAGTGATTTACTTGGTGTAGATTATGTAATACAAGACGTAACATATTTAAAACAAAATGAAGATAAAATAAAAGGTTTATTAATAACTCATGGACATGAAGATCATATTGGTGGCATTTCCTTTTTATTACAAAGTGTTAACATCCCTGTTATTTATGGTGCGAAAACATCAATAGATTTAATAAAAAATAAATTAGAAGATCGCAATATTGGTTATAAAAATTTAGAAACTATTAATTCTGATACAAAAATTAAAACAAAATATTTTGATATCGAATTTATTGCAACAACTCACTCCATACCAGATAGTTTCGGTATAGTTCTTCACACACCAAACGGTACTATTGTTTCTACTGGAGATTTTAAATTTGATTTAACTCCTATTGGTCCAATGGCTGATCTCCATAAAATGGCTAAAGTAGGTGCTGAAGGTGTTAAACTATTGCTTAGTGATAGTACAAATGCCTTATCTGAAGGATTCTCTAAATCAGAAAACTCAGTTGATGAAGCCCTAGGAGACTTAGTTAATGGCTACAATGGACGTATAATTATTGCAACATTTGCTTCTAACATTTACCGTGTTAAACATATTGTTGAAACATGCCGTAAAAATAATCGAAAAATAATTGTTTTTGGTAGAAGTATGGAAACAGCTACTAACTTAGCCCTAAATAATGGTTTATTAAATGATAAATCTATATTCATTGATGCTAATACTGCCAAAAATCTAAAAAAGAATGAGATCTGTATTTTATGTACAGGATCACAAGGCGAGCCACTTGCTGCTCTATCCAGAATTGCCAATGGAACTCATAAACAAATATCATTAATGCCTGATGACTTAGTTGTCTTTTCTTCAAATCCAATTCCTGGTAATGCTGCAGGAATTAATAGAATTATTAACAAACTATACTTAAAAGGCGTTAAAGTTATTACTAATTCTGAATTTAGTGACATCCATACATCAGGGCACGCTAAACAAGATGAATTAAAACTAATGTTAAGACTTATCAAACCAGAATACTTTATGCCAATGCATGGCGAATATAGAATGCTTAAAAGCCATGCTGAATTAGCTATTTCATGTGATGTTAATCCTAACAATATCTTTATTATGAAAAATGGAGACTCATTAATTTTAGACGAAACAGGAGTTCATCGCGGACCAAGTGTTACCGCTGGCGACGTTTATGTTGATGGTTCTCGTATTGGCGAAGTAGGATCAGTAGTCATAAAAGACCGTAAATTAATGAGTCGCGATGGTATATTAATTACTATTTTAAATATAAATCCTCTATCTAAAAAATTACTAATTAAACCCAACATTACAACAAGAGGTTTTATCCTAGTAAATGAAAACACTGAACTAATTAACCAAATAGAAAAAAAGACAGCAGAAATAGTAAATAAATTCTTAAAAGAAAACATATATAGTTATACCGACTTAAAAAATCAAATAATTTTAGAATTACATCCATTTATAAATAATTTAACTGGAAGACGACCTATAGTCTTACCAGTAATTATGGAAATTAGAGAAGCATCTACAAACTAGATGTTTTTTTAACTTTATTGTATAATTATAATAGGTGGTAAAATGACAAAAAGAAAGAAAAAAATAAAAAAGATAATTAAATATCCCTTATTATTAATACTCATTATAATTGTAAGTTATACATCTATAACTTTATGTAAACGTTTTATAGAAAAACAAAATAACTTTGATATCCCTAATTTCAATTCATATGATAAATATGAACAAAAATTTAAAGATTTAAATTATAGTAATGAGGATCTAAAAATTTTAAAATCAGATGTTTCTCAAGAAAATAAGAATTATTTATTAGAAAATAATATTGAGAAAGACTTAGCTATGGGTTTTATTAATGAAAAATATTATATTGATGATTATTTAAAAAAATATTTAACATATTATGAAAAAAATCAAAACCTTAATAAAAATGAAATAGTTACAAGAATTAACACTCATCTAGATGATGAATTTTATAACAATACTGAAAAAGCAAATGATACATTAGGAAAATTTGTTATCTTAAATAAGCACTACTATAGTGATAATAATTATAAAGGAAAAGACCTAGTAGACGTCTCTAATAAATATCATATTTGGGGCTATAACTTTCAATTATCAAAAGAATGCTATGAAGCTTTCTTAAAAATGTATGAAGATGCTAAAAATGCAGGCTTTGCATTCAAAATCAATTCCGCTTATCGAAGCTATGAAACCCAAATAAAAATTTATCAAGGCTGGGTAAATCAAGATGGGCAAAAATTAGCTGACACCTACTCCGCAAGAGCTGGACATTCTGAACATCAAACGGGTTATGCCTTCGACGTTCGTGACTATCCATATACAACTGATGACTATGGTAAAACC
>CANDCB010000154.1 GCA_947383065.1 uncultured Bacillota bacterium
CTTTTTATGTAAAAATAAAAAAATAATACAAATACATATTATGAAAAAGCATTCCACAAGGATTGTTTTTTTTAAAACTAAAAAATATAAAAAAAATATCTTATTCCAGATATTTTGCTTAATAGTTATTACATTTTATTTTTTTGGGATTATCATTTTCATCAAAATAAATACATTTGCATTTCCCTATTAACTTTGGACACTTACATTTATAAGATATGTCGCATTTACTAACTACGCCATTACTTGTTAGAGTATTACCAGAAAAATTATAATCATATATTTTTAGAGATAATAAACATAGAAGAACGATAAAGATTAAAGCTTGAATTATCATCGTAATTTTAAAAAAATTATTTATTTTCTTTTTTTTAAAAGCATTTTCTTTCATTTAAATCACCTAGTAATTTGTATTATACTAATTGTAGCATATATTAAATTGAATTAATAGAATCAAATACATTCTACATTTATATTATAATATGCATAATGTTATATGTTATAATATAAATGGTGAGAATAGTGAGTACAAAAAGACTTTTATTTATTAATTTAGTTTTATTATTAATAATTGCTATTACAGCACTAGGGCTGTCTTTATTTAATAACTATCTTAGTGTTCCATATAATCCTTTTGATGATCCGCGAGAATATGAACGAGAAAAAGGTGATATGTTAGAGGACTATGAAATTCCGGATATCATTTTAGAAAAATTAGATAATGCTGTTGATGAATATCAAAAATCCCTAGAGAGTAAAGGGGTTAATAATTTAAAAATAGCTAGAAATTATACTCTTTTATATACAGATGGCAAATATCATTCTAAATATTTAGTAGTAGATACAAAAAATAATAAAATTTTACTAACGCTCTATTTTCGTTGTACTAAAAATGGTCTATTAAAAAGTTTAACAGCCAAATATAGATATTTTAATGATAATGTTTTTTTTACTTATAATGAATCCTTAATCAATCTAGAAATTTTAAATATTTCTGAAATAGATAAAAACAATATAATAACTACTTCTAAAAATAAACCAACATCTTCTTGGAAATTAGGAAAATATAGTTATGATTTTTTTAAGGAAACCTTAACAAAAGATGTTTATGTTCCAATTAGAGAATTAAGAACTGTCACTATTTTTATTTAAAACAATAACTTTAACTAGTTTTAGATAAAATTTAACTATCATATCAATTTTCATCTAATACTTAAAAATAACTTAATCCTTCATCCAAAAAAATAATTGTTCAAATCTGCAAGTAAAATTTAACATATTTATGTGTAAAGCGTTAAATATATAAATTGAACATACAATAACCTTATTTTATAATGAAAAAGGTGATGGTATGAAAACACGAATACAAGATATAGATGTAAAGAATAAAAAAGTATTACTTAGATGTGATTTTAACGTCCCTATAAAAGATGGCGTTATTATTGATGATAGTAAAATAATTGCTTCTCTAAATACCATAGATTATTTAGTCAAACAAAAGGCCAAAATAATAATTCTTTCCCATTTTGGCAAAGTAAAAAATGAACAAGATAAAGAAAAAAATTCTCTAGCCCCTATAGCTGCCCATTTACAAAAGTTAGTATCAACCAAAGTTATTTTTTCTAAACAAACGCGTAGTCTTTATTTAGAGACTAAAATAGAAGAAATGCACCCAGGGGAAATAATAGTTTTAGAAAATACTCGATTTGAAGATATACCTAATAAATTAGAAAGTGGCAACGACCCTCAACTAGCTATGTACTGGTCAAGTCTTGCTGACATATTTTGTTTAGATGCTTTTGGATCATCTCATCGTAACCATGCCTCTACAAGCGGTATTTCCAAGTATCTTCCAAGCTGCATTGGCTTTCTAGTACAACATGAATTAGAAATGCTAAATCAGTATGTTTTAAATGCAACTCATCCATTCACAATAGTAATGGGTGGAGCAAAAGTAGAAGATAAAGTAGAACTTATAGAATCTTTATTACCAAGATGTGATCATCTTTTATTAACTGGTGGGATAGCTAATTCCTGCCTATCAATTCTTGGTTTTAAAGTTGGTAGTTCTCTTAAAACAAAAGATCCTAATATAATATCTAAAATAAAAAATATTCTAATTAATTATAAAGATAAGATAATTTTACCCGTTGATGCCATAATCGGTCGAGTTTATAATGAATCATTTGTTGATCATGTTAACATAGACAACATCGAAGACGATGACATAATATATGACATTGGAATGAAAACAATTGCTAAATTTAAAGAGACAATCGACAATTCTAAAACAATTTTTGTAAATGGTACAGCTGGAAAATATGAAGATATAAAATTCGCAACAGGAACACGTGAGCTTTTAGACACTATCTCTAAATCAAATGCCATTAAAATAGTTGGTGGTGGAGATGGTGTTAGTGCCGTTAAACATTTCAAACTTGAAGAAAGATTTACTTTTCTTTCAACTGGTGGTGGTGCAACTTTAGAATATATAATTCAAGGAAAACTGCCAGCAATTGAATGTATTAAAGACAAAGATATTTAAAACAACATAGAAAGAAAAATAACGATGAAATATTTAGTATGTAACTTAAAAGCAAATAAAAATAAAGACGAAATGTTGAAATTTGTAAGGGAGTTAAGCAGTATCAATTTAAGTCCTAATCTAGAACTTATAATCTGCCCATCAACTCCTTTTTTATACCTGTTTAGAGATAGTGAATACAGTTTAGGAAGCCAAGACATTTCAATGTTTAGCGAAGACTCATATACTGGGGAGATAACTGGTTCTCAGCTCGCTTCATTAAATGTTAAATACGCCCTAATAGGCCACAGCGAAAGAAGGCAGCATTTAAAAGAAGATGATTTAACAATTATTGAAAAAATAAAAAAATCATATCATAGTCAAATTAAACCTATTTATTTTATTGGCGAAACTTCTAAAGAAAAAAATAATAATGAAACAACTTTAGTAATAAAACAACAAATAACTGGAGTAATAGACAAACTACCTTTACATAAAAGAACAAATATGTTTATTGCTTATGAACCTGTTTGGGCCATTGGTGGCGAAGAAATACCATCATATGAAGATATTCTCGATATAATTAAATTTATTAAAACCTTTATTCATGATACATATGGGTTAAACATACCAGTTTTGTATGGCGGAAGTATTAACTTAAAAAATATAAATAACTTATCATCATTACCTATAATAGATGGTTTTGTTCTAGGCGAAAGTGCCAAAAATCCAGAGAGTATTCAAAATATTTACAATATTATAAAAAAAAATATTTATCTCGACAAAAATTAACATAATCCAATATCTCTTTAAACTATAATAAATTTGTAAAATAAAATTGAAAACAATTTACACCGAGATCGGAAGAGCGTCGTGTAGGGAAAGAGTGTGACGTGTTGTGGGGGGG
>CANDCB010000155.1 GCA_947383065.1 uncultured Bacillota bacterium
CTATCCCCAGATTCTAATGGGATAACTGATTTAAATAAATTTAGTAAAGAAAATTAAATAAGGTTTATTAAAATAAATAAAAACTCTAGAAATATCTAGAGAATTTATTACTCAGTAATTTTAATTATCTTTTGCTTTACCTAATAATCTTAACAAATCTAAGAAAACATTAATTATATCTAAAAATAATTGAAATGCTATATAAATACCTTTATTATCACAATCACTTAAGAAAGTTTCATCTATCGCTCTTTGAACATCATAAGCTATATAACCACAAAATATTATAATAGAAACTACACACAAAACAATATTAAGAGTATTATTTAAAATAAATATGTTAATAATTTCTAATATAATAACAGCTAATAAACCTACAAATAGATACAACCACCATTTAGATAAATCAATTTTTGTTGTTTTACCAATAAAAGCAAATATTCCAAAAGTTAATGCTGTAGCTAAAAAAACAATTGCTAAAGATGAAGCTGTATATACATAAAATATACCAGTTAAACTTATTCCGGTTAAAGCAGTATACAGTAAATAAAGAATCTTAGCTGTTGTTGGAGCCATTTTTCTTATTCTAACAGTTAAAACAATCGCTATGATAATTTCCGCTAAAAACCATAACCAATAACTATATCCATTAAACGAACCATATATTAACAGAAACAATGATTCATTTAAAGTCCCAAGAAATGATGTTCCAAAACAAACTAACAAACCAATAAATAACCAAGTAAAAGCATTTGTTAAAACCTTATTTTTTTCCATTTTATCCTCCTTTATAAATATATTATTATTTTCTTACTTTATGGCATTTTTGTCAACTATTCTTATAAAATCAATTATCCTGAATTAAGCCATATTTTTGAGCAATAGTTTCTAAAGTCGTAACATTCATACTACCATAATACCCAAAAACCTGTTTATTATTCTTTATAATAACAGTTGAAGGTGTACTTTCAATAAACTTCCCAAATTTATCAATATCACCTTTAAAATTATACTCCATATCTAATTTATCAATAAGCTTATTAACATTTTCAATATCATTTTTACCAACTGTCTTTAATTCCAAATAATATACTTTAAATCCATATTTTGCTAAAATAACTTGTAAATATGGTACATAATTAATTGTTGCTGTACAAGTTTCATAACCAATTACTAAAAAGCTTGTCTCATCTTTTTCAAATAAATCTAATGTTTCTTCTAAAGATATTACTTCAAAATATGAAGTATCCACTTTAAGAATTTCTAATTCTTCTCCATTTTTTCTTGTAACAAATAAAGTAATAAGTATAATGACTAAACAAACAAATAAAATAAGATATATTGCTAAATTATTTTTCAAATGTTCTTTTAAACGCATCATATTAGTCACCTTTAATTATATTTGATAAGGCTTTAATAACTACTTTTATTTCCTTATCAACATCCAAATTCGTTTCCTGATTCAAACCTCTTTTTTCTCTTTCTTGATTCCAAACAACACTTAAAACTGCTGCTGCCTTTAATCTAAGAACAGAACAGACAATAAATAATGAAGCTGTTTCCATCTCACTACCAAGTGCTCCTGCTTTAATCCAAGCATCCCACTTATTTACTAGTTCACTAGATACTGGCATACGTTCTGGTTCATGTTGACCATAAAAAGAATCTTTACACTGAACAACCCCAATATGATTTTTATACCCCAAAGAACATGCCGCATCACGAAGCGCTAAAGTTAAATCTATATCAGCCACCGCTGGATATTCTATAGGTACATATTCCTTACTGGTTCCTTCTTGCCTAATAGCAGCCTGAGCAATAATTATATCTCCAGCACTAATATCTAATTGCATACCACCACAAGTACCTACTCTAATAAGATGATTTACGCCTATTAAAGCCAGTTCTTCAACACAAATTGCCATTGATGGTCCACCCATTCCTGTTGATATAACTAAAACTTTTTCTCCATTTAATTCACCTAAATAACTTACATATTCTCTATTTTCTCCAATTTTTCTAGGATTTTCTAAAAAACTGGCTATTTTAAAAACGCGTCCAGGATCTCCTGGTAAAATTGCATATTTAGCTCCTTCAATCATTTCTTTACTTATACCAATATGATACATCTTATCTTTATTTTCCATTATTTACCTCCTGTAAATTAAAATTATATGGTAATAATTCTTTTATACTATAACTATAAATTTTATTTTCAACTTCATCATACGTATAAACTTTAAAATTACTATCAACATATTCACTAATAAACTGTCGACAATATCCACATGGTAAAGTTTTAATAAACTTCGTATCATTCAAATTCTTTCCTACTACCATAATACCAATAAATTTACGTTCATTTTCCGTCAAAGCTTTTCCAAAAGCCACCCTTTCAGCACAAATTGACTGAATTCCATCATTTTCAATATTAAATCCATTATAAATTTTACCACTATATCCCAAAAGAGAAGCTCCTACAGTATAATTTGAGTGACAACAACAAAAATTTTGACTAGCAATTTTTTTTGCTTCTTTTAAAAGTTCTTGTAATTTATTATCATCCATTATTATCACATCCTAAAAATATTTTAACATAATTTAAAACAAAGAAAAAGAAAAGTTATTTCTTCTCTTTAATTAATTATCCTAAATTATCACTAGGTCTCTTTTCAAGCAACTTAAGTGGTTTACGATAACGATATGTAATTGTTGTTTCTGTAGCTTCCACCATTTTAAAGCCAAGACTCTCTAAGTCTTTTTTAGCACATTCATTATCTTTTCTAACTACAACAAATAACTCATTCATAGTAGTAGTTTCAATGAATTTAGCTAAAGCTTCTAAAGTATAACCATTACCTAAATAATTTTCATATATTTTATATTCAAAATAATTATTAAATTTTACTGAAATATGACCTATTTCTGTATTATCATCCCTTAAATAAATTGAATAAGCTACAGATGCGAAATCAGGTGTACTTTCTTTTCTTAAATAAAGACGTTCTGTCTTTATACACTCAACATAACAATCTTCATCAAATGCCTCTAATTTTTCCATCGTCGAATCCTTAAAATCAAAATGGATACTACTACTTGCTTTTAATAAAGATGAATAATCATCATGTTTTGTTAATTCAACTAAGGCTGTACAATAAGATTTAAGTTTTCTAAAATGTTCATTATCAAAATGAAATCGTAACCCCTGTTGTATTTCAATATAAGCTATTAAATCAGTTTGATATTGTCTACTTCTTGCATGACAATCACATGCCATTTCTAATAAATCTAATTCAGACATATCATTTGGGCTATCATAATACTCTGGATGATGCGAATTTCTCTTACGATGAAGTCTTATAGCTTCTTCTTGCTTAGCACTTAACACATGCTCAATATTATGCATCGTATCAATTTCATCAACTATACT
>CANDCB010000156.1 GCA_947383065.1 uncultured Bacillota bacterium
GAAGATTGGTTTTCAATAGATTTTAATACTTGGAATAATTCAGATTTACATAAAGATAATTTTGAAATTTTAAAAAAAGCTATTTTAAATAATTTAGTTGTTTTATTTACATATTTTAATTCTTATGGAGAAGTTTCTAGTAGAAAAGTTGAGCCTTTGAAATTACATTTTAAATATAATGCTTGGTATTTAGACGCATATGATATTATAAAAAAAGATTTTAGGTATTTTAAGTTAATGCGTATTAAAGATTTAGTTTTAACTAGTGAAAGTTTTGATAGAAAGAAAATTCCAGAAGTATTTAAAAAAGTTATTCCGCCTTTAATAACGACAATTACTTTAGAAATAGAATCTAGAGCATCTTATAGAGTGTATGATGAGTTTGCTTTTTCTGATATCAAAAAATTAGATAATGGTAATTTTGAAGTTACTTTTAGTTTGCCTGAAAATGAATGGCTTTATGGTTATATTTTATCTTTTGGTAGTGATGCAAAAGTTATAAGTCCAGAAAGAATAAAAAATATTATTAAAACTAAGTTAGAGGAAAGTTTGAAAAATTATAAATAAAATATGTCATTACGATGTCATATTTAAGATGTTATTATATTTGTGTAAAGAGGAATTATATGAAAGAAGAATTAGTTAATAATATTTTAAAATTACATACAACAAGTGGTGGTGTAATGCGTATTCAGAAGAATTTAGCTTTGCTGGATTTAGATGTAGTTAATTATTGTAGAAAAATAATATTAAATCTTAAGAGTGAAGTTTATAAGAAAGGTAAAAATTTTTATGTGAAATTAAATAATGTTATAATAACGATTAATTCTTATAGTTATACGATTATAACGGCACATATAGTTAAAGAAAGGGATGTGGAGAATGGCATTTGATTATAAAAAAGAATATAAAGAATTTTATTTACCTAAAAAGATTCCGAGTATTGTAAAAGTACCTAAAATGAATTATTTGGCAGTTAGGGGTGAGGGGAATCCTAATGTAGAAGGGGGAGAATATAAAAAGTCTATTGAGTTACTTTATAGTATTGCTTTTACTATTAAAATGAGTTATAAGACATCTTATAAAATAGATGGGTATTTTCCTTATGTGGTACCACCATTAGAAGGTTTTTGGTGGCAAGAAAATTGTCAAAATATAGATTTTAATCATAAAGAGAATTTTAAATTTATTTCAGTTATTCGTTTGCCAGATTTTGTAACTAAAGAAGATTTTGATTGGGCGATAAAAGAAGCAAGTTTAAAAAAAGGGAAAGATTTTAGTAAAGTAGAATTTATGACATATGAAGAAGGAGAATGTGTACAAGTTTTACATATGGGCTCTTATGATTCGGAACCAGTAACTATTGATATTATGCATAAATATGTTAAAGAAAAAGGATATATAATTGATATTAATAAGAATAGATTACATCATGAAATATATTTAAGTGATCCAAGAAAGTGTAAGATGGAGAATTTAAAAACTGTTATTAGACTTCCTATTAAGAAGGATATTTATAAATAAATATTTATTAATAGTAGAATTTTGTAGAGGATTTTTATAGTTATTTATATATTTTTTTTATAAAGTAAAGTTTGTGTCTAACTATTTAGCTTCTTTTTATTACATGTTATAATTATGATAATAGAGGAGAGATATAATGAAAAAGTTAGAAAATAAAGTTGCTATTATAACTGGTGGAGCTATGGGAAATGGTTTAGGAATTGCAAAGGTCTTTTTAAAGTATGGGGCTAAAGTTGCAATTTTTGATTATGCTGAAGTTTTAAGTAAAACTGTTAGTGATTTGAAAGAAGAATTTCCAACTTCAGAAGTAATTGGGTTTAATGTTGATATTCGTGATAAGAATCAAGTTATAGATTGTGTTAAGAAGGTTATAGAAGCTTTTAAAACTATTGATGTTTTAGTAAATAATGCAGGAGTGGCTCGTTTAGAAGCTTTTGATAATATGACTGATGAGGTTAGAGATTTTCATTTTGATATAAATATTAAGGGAACTTGGAATGTAACACAAGCAGTTGTTCCTTATATGAAAAAGAATAAAGAATCAAGTATAGTTAATTTATCAAGTGTTACAGGACCAATGGTAGCTGATAGTGGAGAAGTTGCTTATGCTACTACTAAAGCAGCAATTTTAGGTTTTTCAAAAGCTATTGCTGTTGAATTAGTAAATGATCATATACGTTCAAATGCTATTTTACCTGGATATATTTTAACTCCAATGGTAGAGGGGATAGGTCGAGATACTAATCCACAAAATCCTAATGAAGTAATTGAAGGAATAGCTGCAGGAATTCCTATGAAACGTCTTGGAACAATTTTAGAACTTGGGGAATTAGCGGCGTTTCTTGCAAGTAGTGAATCTTCATATATTACAGGTCATGAGTTTGTAATAGATGGAGGTAGTACATTACCTGAAACAATGAGTGTGGGAATTTAAAAATAATTAAAATATTAATAGAATAATTAAAGTATATTTCGCAATATACTTTTTTTAGTTACAAAAATGTAAGATATTGTAATGATAGAAAAACGATTTTTTAGTTATTTTTTTATATTATATAAAAAGAGGAGGAGAAATAAAATGGCAAATATTAAAAGTAAAGTTTTAGCTGGATGTGGGATAATCTTATTTTTATTTTTAGCTTTAGGAACTTTTATGTATTTTGAAAATTATGAAGAAATATATTATACAAAAGTTGACAATGAAAAGATAAAAATTGCTGATATTACAAGTGATATGAAATATATTTATACTTTGGAGTGTTATAATAAAAATGGTAAGAAGAAAGATTTTAATTTTAAAACAAATCGTGAATTAAAAAATAACTCTTTTTTAGAGTTGGAAATTCGTAGTGCTGGTGTTCATTCGTGGCAAGAAGTTGATGAAAGTGAATTACCAGAAAAAGTTAAAGAAAAATATAGATAAAAAAGGCGATAATAAAAATGAAAGTGGAATAATAGATTAGAAGGTAAATAAAATAATGAGAGGATGAGGTAAATGAAAAAAGTATTAGTTGTAATTTTGGTATTTGTTATTTTATTGTTATCAACTTTTTCTTTTTATGTTTATAAAGGCTATGAAATGTATAAAGAAGCACTTTCAAATGTTCCTCTTGAAGAAAAAATTAGTGAGATAAAAGAAAATGATAATTATTGTTCATTAGAAAAATTGCCTAAAACTTATATTAATGCAGTAATTGCTATTGAAGATCATCGTTTTTATAAACATCCAGGGATTGATATTATTGCGATTAATCGGGCTTTAATAAATGATTTGAAAAATCGTAATTTTTTAGAAGGGGGTAGTACCATTACTCAGCAATTAGCTAAAAATATTTATTTTACGCAAAATAAGTTGATTGAGCGAAAGATTGCAGAAGTA
>CANDCB010000157.1 GCA_947383065.1 uncultured Bacillota bacterium
TTTTAATAGACTTTCTATTTCTTCTTTTGAATTACCTTCAACCTCAAAATAAGTAGGAATTCCTGGCCAAGTATCTATATCTATTTCAAAGCCATCTAAAGTATAACTAATTCTTCGTTTTTCTTGATAACTTTTATATGAAAAACCTAAAGCCTCTAAAAATGAATTAGCTTCTTTTATACTTTTAACTTCTATTTCATCTTCCATCATTTGTTCAATTCCACTGTCATTTGGAGCTAAGATATGTTTAACACAAATTGTTACTCTATTATTGGTTTGTCTTAAACGAATCCATTTCTTATCATTATTATGATATTTTTTAAAAAAATCAATAAATTCTGGTTTATTTAAAATTGTTAATAAATCATCTTTATCTAGTAAAGCACTTAAAGTTGTCTCATTGGTGATTTTTTTTAGTTCTTTTTTGTCATTATCATTAAATAAATTATCCATATCAAAAAATAATAGTTTTAGACGCGCTTTATTAGTCTCATATTTTATATCGCTAACTGGATTATTTAAAAGAGATAATATATCAATAAAACGTCCAAATGATGAATATAAATCATATGTATATAAAATCTGTTTATTATCTTCTATAAATTTAGCTCCTAAACTCTCTATTTTTTTTATAAAACTGTCCTGATTAATATCAAGAACTTTAACTTCTAATTCCATTTTCCCCATAAAAATTAACTCCTCTTTTTAATTATATCATATTTTAAATTTTATATTATACTTTTTATTATGTGATAAATAACTAATTTATTTTTTTAATTTATTAATTTTTCGTTATTTTCTAATTCATTATTGACACTTAAGTTTTCAAACATCTGAGCCATTGTTGAATTGCCACTAGTTAATTTTTTTATAGTTAACTCACTAGCTTTGTTATTGGCAATTCTTAAATTATTTTCACTGGAAATCAAAGCATCTTTTGTCTTTTGAAGATGATCAATTGTCTTATCAATTTCTTCAATAGCTTTTTTAAATTTTTCACTAGCACGATGATAATTTTTACTAAAACTGTCTTTAAACGAATCCATTTTTTCTTCAAAATTAGAAATGTCGATATTTTGATTACGAATTATTTCTAATTCTTTTTTATAAGATAAAGAATTTTGAGCCAAATTTCTGATTAAGGTAATTAGAGGAATGAAAAATTGTGGCCTTATAACATACATTTTTTCATATTTATGAGACATATCAACAATACCAACATTATAGTATTCATTATCTATTTCTAAAAGAGAAACTAGTACAGCATATTCACACTTTTTTTCTTTACGATCTTTATCTAGTTCTTTTAAAAAGTCTTCATTTTTATGTTTTGTTGAGGTTTCGTCAGCTTCATTTTTCATTTCAAACATGATAGATACAATTTCTGTATTGTTTTCATCAAAATCTCTGAAAATAAAGTCTCCTTTAGAGCCAGTTTTAATATCGTTATCTTTTTCAAAATAGGCATTTTTAAATAAAGGCCTTAAAGAATTAAATTCGTTGCTACAATGTTGTTCTAGAGATTCACCAATCATTTTGGTAGATTGTTTAGCTTTAAAATCTTTATAATAAGCAATTTGTTCATCTTTACTTTTTAGTTTTTCTTCATATTTTTCTTTTAAGTTGCTTTCTTTTAGAAGATATTCGTTTTTGGCTAGATTAAGTTCATTTGTCAAATTATTCATTTCTAGATTTTTTTCTGATATAGTATTTTTTATAGCTAATTCTTTTTCTGTATCTTTTAACTTTAATTGATTTTTTAAATCATTTATTTCAAGATTTTTTTGATTCAATTCTTCATTATATTTTTTTTCTAATTTATTTTGAATCTGTTCTTCTTTATTTTTAAGACTATTTTTTAATTCAGATATTGTGTTATCCTTTTCATTTATTGTTTGTTGTAATTTTTGTTCTATAGCTAGTTTGGTCATTTTTAAAGCGTTTTCTTTGTCGCTTATATAATGTTCTTCTCTTTTTTTAATTTCTTTTTCAAATTCAGAATCTCTAATTTGTTTAACAATTGAGTTGTAATCTGACTCGTCTATTTGAAAAATTGTTCCACATTTTGGACATTTTATTTCATTCATAAATATCTTCCTTATCTATTTATCGTAATGTATTTTATTATATAATAGATACATTTGTTTGGCAATAATTTTATTTATTTAAATTTAATGAATTTTAAAAAAACTGATATCATTTATCAGTTGCTGTTATTTCTTTTATTCCTCTTTTGTAGCCATTTTTATAAACTAAGTAGTAAGTGGAGTAAAATAAAATCCCTATTAAAGCTCCTATACTATCAATTACGACATCGACTAATTGTCCAGTTCTACCAGCGACAAATAGTTGGTGAATTTCATCACTTGAAGCAAATATTATACAAATTAAAAGAGTTATGATGAAGCCTAGAATGTAGTGTTTATAATCAAAAATAATATTTATTAAAATCATGATGAAGAATGCCAAGACAAAATAGACGGTAGCATGGATTACTTTTCTTAATATAGGGTTTAGTAAAGCTGAAGCATGGGCTATTTTATCATTACTGGGATATGAACTTGTAATTCCATAGCTGTTAGTAATGTTCAATGTATCTTCGATAAATATGCTTATTATATCAATGCTTTTGCCATTAGAATTATATGAAGTCATACTTGATAATTTAAATATGCATGCCATCCAAGCGAGTGATAGTATAGCTAATATGATTATTTTAGTTGATTTTTTCATATAATTATGCACTCCTTTAAATAGATTTTTTTATATTAAAATATAAATTTTATTTTATTTATTATACCACGTATTATGATTTTTTGCTTAAAGTAAAAATATAATTGGTTAAAACAATATTAAGGTATCCTGTCAAAAAGTTATACATTATAAAAAGGGTATTTGAATTACCCTTATATTTTATAATATTTTTATGCTACTACTTTACTGTTTTTTATTGTATATATTTTGCCAGCTTTATCTTTGTATGTTCCGTTATATTGGCAGTTTACTATTCCATTTTCTGCATACCATGTTCCATTTGCGTTTTTACTTATACCTGTAAAATTTTTATCTAGTCTGCTATTTACAAAAACTACCCATCTATTATTGTATCTTACTACTTCATTATGGTTAAATGTTACGATTCCTTTATCTACTAGCCATGTTCCTTTATCATTTATTGCTACTCCATTATATGTGAAATCTGTTATTCCTTTTTTGAAATAATACCATTTTCCGCTTACTTGTTGTAATCCTGTAAAATTTGTATTTACTTTACTATTTTTTAGAATATATATTTTGCCAGCTTTATCTTTGTATGTTCCGTTATATTGGCAGTTTACTAT
>CANDCB010000158.1 GCA_947383065.1 uncultured Bacillota bacterium
AGAAGTTAAAGGTTCTTTAGAAGCACGTGATATTTTAGTTTATGTAAATTATAAAGAAGTTGATGCAGATTCTGATTATGAAGAAGGAACTATATTAGAACAGTCAGTTGAACCTGGGGAAAAATTGGGACCACGTGATCAAATTACTTTTGTTTTGGGGAAGGTTGAAGTTCAATTTCCAGATTTTACAGATGGCTCTTATACGATAACTGAAGTTAGAAATTATTGTAATAAATATAATGTTCAATTAGTGATTGAAGAAGTTGAAAATCCAAATTTTGATGTTGGTGCTATTATTGATCAAAGTAGACCTGAAGGATATACAGTTATTTCAGGTGGAAAGCTAATAATAAAAGTAGCTAAAGCTCCAAGTAATGATTCTGAAAATAATAATGGTGATGAAGATAATTCGGATTGTGAAACTGATGAAAATGGAAATCCTTTATGCTAGTTCAAGGTCAAATAATTAAACAGATAAGTAATTTATACACAGTAAAAAGTGGAGATAAATTATATGGATGTCGCGCTCGTGGTAAGTTTCGTAAGGATAAAATAAACCCGATGGTAGGGGATAATGTTATAATTGAAGATAAGGATAATTTTATAAAAGAAATATTGGAGCGTAAAAATTATTTAAATCGTCCAATAATTGCTAATGTTGATATGGCATTTATTATAACCAGTACTAAGAATCCTAATCTTGATTTAAAGTTATTAGATAAATTACTTAGTGTAATAATTTTTAATAATATTGAGCCAGTTATTTGTTTTACTAAATTAGATTTATTAGATTCTTTGGAATTAGAAAGAGTGGATAATCTTCGTAAATATTATAGTATGATAGGAATTAAAGTTGTTTACAATACAGAAACTAATACGATAAAAAAGATGATAAAGAATAAACTGGTTGTTTTAGCAGGTCAAACAGGAGCAGGGAAAAGTAGTCTTTTAAATAGATTAGATTCAGATTTGTCTATTAAAACAGATGAAATAAGTAAAGCTTTAGGACGAGGTAAACATACAACAAGACATGTTGAGTTATATGATATTTCTGATGGTTTTATAGCTGATACTCCTGGTTTTTCAGCTATTGATTTAAAAAATATGGATAAAAGTGATTTGAAAAATAGTTTTTTTGAATTTAATTCTTACGATTGTAAGTTTAGAGATTGTCTCCATTTTAAAGAAAAAGATTGTGGAGTAAAAAAAGCTTTAGAAGATAAAATGATTTTACAAACAAGATACAATAATTATTTATTATTTTTGGAGGAGATAGATAAATGAAAGTAGGAGTATCTTTTTTAACATTATATGATGATTTAGACAAAACGATAGAAAAAATAGATGAGTCGAATGCTGATTATATTCATGTTGATATGATTGATGGGGTATTTGTTCCTAATGCTAATTATAGTGTACAAGATTTAAAGAAAATGTTTAAAAAAAGTAGAAAAAAATTAGATGTACATATGATGGTTTGTTCACCGAATAAATATGTCAAAGAATTTGCTAAAATGAGTAATGTAGAATATTTAACTTTACATTATGAATCTCATCGTCGTCCTATAGATGTTATTAATATGATTAGACGAACTCCTTTAAAGGTCGGAATAGCAATTAATCCTGAGACTAAAGTTAGCCATATAGTACCACTTTTAAATAATATTGACCAAGTGCTTGTTATGAGTGTAAAACCAGGTCTTGGAGGACAAAAATTTATGAAAGAAATTTTATATAAAATAGAAACACTTCGAGAATTAAGAGAAGAAAATGGTTATCATTATATTATTAGTGTTGATGGTGGTATTAATTATGAAACAGCTAAATTAGTGAAGAAAGCTGGAGCAGATATGGTTGTTTGTGGTTCATATGTATGTAAAAGTTCTGATTATAATGAAAAAATTGATTCTTTAAGATAAGTTAAATTCTTATCTTTTTCTATTGTTAATAATTTGCTAAATGTTTAAAAATTAAATATAATAAAAATATTTAGAAGGTGATATTGTGTTTGAAGTAAAAATTGAAAAGTTGGATAATTTAGGGCGAGGAATTTGTTATGTTGATAATAAAATAACTTTTGTTTTTAATGCGTTACCAAAGGAAGTTGTAAGAATAAGATTAATTAAAGAGACAAAAAAGTATAATGAAGCAAAGGTTATTGAGTATATAGAAAAAGATAGTAAGCGTTTAGAAAATATTTGTCCTTACTTTAATATTTGTGGAGGATGTCACCTTTTGCATATGGATTATCAATATACTATTATCTATAAGAAAAATAAATTACAAGAAATCTTATTTAAATATGCTAATTTAGAAGAAAATATCGAGGTTTTAGAAAGTCCTAAAATACTTTCATATCGTAATAAAGTAACTTTAAAGGTTGTAAATGGGGAATATGGTTATTATGAAACAGCTACTCATAAATTAATAAAAATAGAAAATTGTTTATTAGCAGAGTTACCTATTCAAAGGTTTCTAAAAGATATTAAATATTTAAATATAGTAAATGGTGAAGTAGTTTTAAGGTCAAATTATAATGGCGAATTACTTATTTGGATTAAATCTTGTAAGACGGTAAAACCAAATATAAGTTATTTGAAAAAGAATCATAAAATAGTAGGTATTATTTTAAATGATGAAACATTAATTGGTGATAATTATTTTGTTGAAATGATAAATAATAAATTTTATAAAGTATCATATGATTCGTTCTTTCAAATTAATCGGGATATTTGTGAGATTCTTTTTAATTTAGTGGAAGATTTAACTAAAAAATCTAAAAATATACTTGATTTATATTGTGGTGTTGGTACATTAGGGATTAATACTTCTTTAAACGGGCAAAGAGTTTATGGGATTGAAATTGTTAAAAATGCTTTATTAAATGCTATTACTAATGCGAAGATCAATAAAAGAAATATAAGTTATTTGTTAGGAGATGTAAGTAAAAATATTTCTAAGATTAATGATGAGATTGATACTATTATAGTTGATCCACCACGTGCTGGTCTTGATAAGGTAACAAAGGAGAATATAATTAAAATGAGTTCAAAGACTTTAATTTATATTTCTTGTAATCCTATGTCGCTTGCTCGAGATATTAAAGATTTGAATTGCGTTTATGATGTAGTTTCTATTAAGGGCTTAGATATGTTTCCTTTCACTTATCATGTGGAATGTGTATGCGTGTTAAATAGGCGATAAACCCTTATGAACTAAGGGAAAATCAACTATTCAGTAGGGGGCGAAAAAATGGTAAAAAACGAGTAAATTATTGATATTTTTACTAATTTTTGAAAAAA
>CANDCB010000159.1 GCA_947383065.1 uncultured Bacillota bacterium
TTATAGTCATCAAGGAATTTATCTAAAGTGTTTAACATATCTGGAGAAGTTGAAGTTAAGCCTACAAATACTAACACTCCCAAAAAGCTCATAATAATTAATGATAGAAATCTTGGAAATGATTTTTTGATTGCTCTAATAGTATTAGTTTTTAAATGATTTTTCATTTTCATCTTACCACTCTATCGTTTCTATAGGACGAGGATTGGGATTAATATATATTTCCTCTACTTGACCATTTTTAAATTTTATAACTTTATCAGCCATATCAGCAATAGCTGTATTGTGGGTGACAATTATTACAGTCATATTTTCTTTATGACATGTATCTTCAAGAAGTTTTAAAATCTGTTTGCCTGTTTTATAGTCTAAGGCTCCTGTTGGTTCGTCGCATAATAAAAGTTTAGGATTTTTAGCTATTGCACGAGCTATTGCGACTCTTTGTTGTTCCCCACCTGATAGTTGTGAAGGGAAATTGTTGATTCGATCTTTTAAACCAACTTTTTTCAGAATTGTTTCAGGCTCTAAGTGATCTTTACATAATTGAACTGCCAATTCGACATTTTCTAAAGCTGTTAAATTTTGAATTAAATTATAAAACTGAAATACAAAGCCAATATCATTTCTTCGATATTTTATCAATTCTTTGCCTTTTAAGTTTGTAACATTTATACCATCAATGATTAAATTCCCAGAAGTGGCTTCATCCATACCACCTAAAATATTTAAACAAGTTGTTTTTCCAGCCCCTGAAGGTCCTAATATAACTACTAGTTCTCCTTCATCAATTTCAAAATTAGCTTTATTTAATGCTTTTATTTCTATTTCGCCCATTTGGTATTTTTTTATAATATTTTTAAATTCTATATAAGCCATAAAATCACCTTCATTATTCATCCTAACAAATTTTATAAATAATTAAAAGAAATACTTATAAATTTTAATCTTTTTTAATAAAAAGGAGGCAAATAAAAGACTTTAAATTTTACTAAATCGGTTTTACTTCTAAATTTTTACGTGATATAATAAATTTGTTATTTTTATTTGTCCTCATAGCTCAGCTGGATAGAGCAATCGCCTCCTAAGCGATAGGTCGGAAGTTCAAATCTTCTTGGGGACGCCATAAAAAAATAAGACTTCTAAAAAGTCTTTTTTCTATGAAATAATTTTATTTGTTTAAGGTGTCAATTTTAGAACCATTCCTTCTTCTGCGACATCTGTTGATTTATATATGTTTTTGGCTTCTGCTAGATATAACTTCTTATCAATTTCAGGCCAGAAATGAGTAAGCAATAAATGATTTGGTTTAGCAACTCTAGCAATTTGTGCTGCTTCATAAGCATATAAATGATAATCATTTTTTCCTTTATCTTGGCCTTTTAAAAAGGTAGATTCACATATTAATAAAGAACTTTTGACAGCAAAATGTTCTAATGTATTTCCAATATATCCTGTATCCCCAGAATATACTATCGAATTATTATTATCATTAACTTTAATTGAATATGAGGTTATATTATGAGGATTATAAGAAAAAGAAATTGTAGTATCATCTATTTTGATTTGAGAATCTTTTTGATAAGTTACAATATCTAAGTAGCTTTCAGGTCCTAAATTTATTAGTAAGTTATAATCAAAAAAAGTTAAGGAGTCACTATTAGTTAATTTAGGAATATAAACTTTTATTTTTTTCTTTAATACACCTAATTTATGGTAAACAAATGAAGCATAAGCTAAAGAAAAAATATCCGCATAATGATCACGATGTAAGTGGCTAATTATAACAGTTAAAAAAGGTAAATCTTCTGCCATATTTAATAATCTTGTGACACCATTCCCACAGTCTAATAAAATTTTATTATTTAAAGAGGTTATCAAAAAACCTGGGCAATTATCAGTTCCTTTACAATATGGGGAAACAGAACCTAAAACTTTAACTTCCAAATTGTTGACCTCCTAAAAGTAATTTTTTCTTTTTCATCGCTTCTTCTACAACAGGATGAACATATTTAGTTATTGGTTTATCTAAAGAAAAAACCTCTCTAACCATACTTGATGAAATATTTTGATAGTTATTATCGGCAAACAGGCAAACAGTATTAATTTTTCCATCACTAATCTCTTTATTAATACCAGCCATACCTATTTCATAGTCAAAATCTGTTAATCCTCTTAATCCTCTTATAATAGCCTTACATTGATAAAGTGTGGCAATATCTACAGCTGCGCCACTACCAATAATAATTTTTATATTTTCACAAGTATCATAAATTTTTTTCATTAAGTCTAGGCGTTCTTCAAGAGTAAAAAATCCATTTCCTTTTTTAGAATTTTTTAAAACCGCAACTATAACTTCATCAAAAAGTTCGCTTGCTTGGGCAATAATATTCATATGTCCTTTTGTTATAGGATCAAAGCTACCAGTGTATAATACTTTCGTCATATAACCATCCTACTTTCTTCTTTGTTTTTTCTTTATCTACATTATTAATAATATGTTCAAAATCACTTTCATTAATTTGAGGAGCATTAGAATCTCTAAGTAAAAATTTTTCTTCCGTAATTCCATCTCGAGATATAGCTCTTTTCATTCTAATACTTTGTGGTGCTGTAACTAAGATTCGTAAATCACTTTGTTTAAAATATTTAGTTTTTACTAATAATAGCCAATCTAGAATAATAATTTTATCTTTATTTAAATCAATAAATTCATCAATCTTTTTTTCCATATATCCCCAGGTTAATTCATTTAATATATCCATTGCTTCTTTTGATGAAAAAACAACATCAGCAAGTTTTTTTCTGTTTATTTGACCATTTTCTAATATAGAAGGTCCAAATGCTAGAATAAGTTTTTGGATAACTAATTTGTCATTTGTTGCTTTATGGCCTATTTTATCTATATCTAAGTGTACAATACGATTATTATAATGACATAATAGATTCGCAATAAAAGTTTTCCCGCTTCCTGATAAGCCAACTAAGCTTATTAGCATAGTAATCACCTCTTTACTTAATTATAATAATAATCATAATATAAATAAAATGCATATTTTTCATAGCTGTCATAACTGTAATTCATACAAAAAAAGACTATAAAAACTATAGCCAATTTTGTTTTTAAATTTTATTTTTTATTATAAGATTAATTATTAAAACCTTTTTTTATTTCTTCCGAAGCAAATGAAAAATCTAATATGGCATCTTTAAAATTAGAATTAGTAATATTTACAAGATCGGAAGAGCGTCGTGTAGGGAAAGAGTGTGACG
>CANDCB010000160.1 GCA_947383065.1 uncultured Bacillota bacterium
CAAATATTCTGATTTTGTATAATCATCATCTAATAATTTTATTAATAAGTCATAATGTTCTTCTATTTGGGCTTTACTGTTATTTAAATTATCACGGGATTTTAAAAATTTAGGAGCGTCTTCTTTTAAATTTTTAACCGTTAAATAGGAAATAAAATTATCTTCATCTAATAAAAAGTTCAAGTTGCTTAAGTTATTATAAACATCACGATAGTATAATTTTATTAAGTCTTCTACTTTTTCGTATTGACCACCTTTTATTAAGCGACGATTTATTATCTTATTAAAAGAATCATTGGAATTTTGAGATTCAATAGCTTGAGTTATTTCCTTGACTTCATTTCTTATTTTATCTTCCTTTTTATAATCAAGAGCTAATTTTACTGTTACACTAACTAAAATAATGGCCAGAATTGATAAAATTATTATAATAATTGTTTTTTTCTTCATGCGTGTACTCCTATCTATGTATATGTTTGATACTTTTATATATGCATATTAAGTATACCGATGTCTACTCATAAAATCAATTCTCTAAAAACAACTTTACTCTTTTTTAATATTTGTTTGTCAACTATCATATGTAGCTTTATATTCTAATAATAAAGACAATTTTAATTCTAAAGCTTCATAAACCTTTTTTGTCTGTTTAGGATAATAAACATAAATCTTTACTTTTTTATTATTATTGGAAGGAATTATATCACCTTCTTCTAATTTATCTCCATCTACATACGCAATTTGCCATTTTAAAATATTTTCTTTATTTTCGAGCTTGGTTTCGATATTATCTAATTTAGCATTTAGTGTACCTTTATTCACAATATCAAAAGTCAATTCATAAAAATCTTCTTCTTTTTTTAGTAAAACATCTAAATTAATTATATTATTGTCTATAAAATATTGACCGTTTTCGCTTTCTTTAGTTTCCGAGAAATTATCCAAGGAAATATCCCACATATAAGATGTATCTATGTGTTCGTGTCTTATTCTATATATAAATTTTATTGATAATAAGCCAAATATAAAGATAATATTTAAGATAATTAAACCTTCTAAGATATGTTTTTGTTTTTGCATTTCTTTCGCCTCGTCTTTGGCGTTATATTATACCCTATATTAATGTTTTTTTCTAGATTTATTAAATGGTTCATTATGCCAAAAGTTAAATTAATATTATACATTATATATTTTAAAGAATTTAAAAAACGATAATAAGCTATCGTTTAAGATTTATTATAAAAATCTTTTAACTTTGATACGTAATAATATTAATAGTAAAAAAGCTAAAATTATTAAAGATCCTAAAATATAATAAAAAGAATCAGCAGTGTATGGATTATCTTCATCCTTTGGTTCTTCTATTTTAACACTAGTATCTAATAAATTATTAAAAACAGTTATATTATTTTCTAAAGAAATTGTTCCTATTTCAATTCTTCCTAAAGTATCATTTATTTTGGTACTGTATTTACTTCCAACGTCTGTAACTTGTTCAAGTCGATATTCTAATTCAGTAGGAATATCATATATAGTAATTTTTTCATTACTATTTAAATTAAATTCTGCTTCACCATTGGCACTAAAAACTAAGAAGCCTTCTAAATCATTTTTAGAATATTTATAGGCCCCATAAATTCCATCTATTCTTAGTTTATACAAATAATTGATTATTTCATTATCGTCTTGATAATTACTGATACTGATTGAAGATTTTAAAAGAGCATTATTAGCTATATCATCAAATTTATTCTCATCAAAAATATTTGGTTCTAAACTATTTGTAGCATCAAGATTACTAACATCGCGATTATTTAAACTTAAAATTACATAATTATCAGCGATAACAGCAATTATTATTAAGAGAAAAGTTATTATATAAACATACTTTCTTTTCATAGTATCAACTACTTTCCTACTATATTTAGTATATAATTTTTAGATTATAATAGCAATATTATTTATATTATTCTTTTAATCTTGACACATATACATTATTTTATTATTTGGAAAAATTTTACAACGTTAATTATATTTTTTCTTGTTTAAATCTAAACCTAATAATTGTAAAGAAATAATAACTTCTTTTATTTCAATGTCTTTTAGTCCCATTTGTTTTAATTCTTTTCTTTTTAAGGTCCATAATTCTTCAATTTTATTTATGCCATTTTCTTTTAGTATATTATAAATACTATCTTGTAGTTTTAATTTACTTATATTGTCTTTAATGTCTGTCATATTATTACCTTCTTTATAATTATTATTATCAATCTCTTTTTAATTATAGCATTTTTAAATTAATTAAGTAAGTTAAATCATTAATTCACACCACATAAATTATAATACTCAAAAAGTGTAATATTGAACCAGCTAAAACAAAAAAATGAAATACTGAATGGAAATACTTTTTCTTGGCTCCAATTCCATATAATATGGCACCGACTGTATATAAGATTCCGCCGCTTATCAGTAATATTAAGCCAGGTAACGCTAATGAATTTTTAATTGTACCAAATGAAAAAATTATCATCCATCCCATTATCAAATAAAGAATAGTGGATAGAGCTTGATATTTTTCTAAATCAGCTATATTTAAAAAGGCTCCTAATAAAGCACATGTCCAGTTTATGCCAAAAATAATCCAACCAGAAAGCCCACCTATTAGGCAAAGACAAAAGGGCGTGTATGATCCAGCTATAAAGAAATATATGTCGACATGGTCTATAACTCTAAAGATTTTTTTTACTTTTAATTTAGGGCTGAAAGAATGATAAAGGCAGCTTACTAAATACATAATTATCATGGATGTCCCATAAATTATTGAAGAAATTACGCCTAAAATATTATTATGTTTAGCTGATATTATAATGGTTAAAATAAGTGTTACTATTCCTAAGGCCACGCCTAAACCGTGAGATATAGCATTAATTAGTTCTTCAGCTAAATTGTATTTGGGTATTTTTATATTTTTCAAATTAACCATCCCATTCTACTAAAATTTCTTTTGAAATTAATGTGGCATCAAAGCGGTAATGATCTGAAATTTCCATTTTGGATAAAAAGTCTTCTTCTCTTATTGGTTGTCCATAATTATGAATGACATAAGATATACCTTCACTATTACGACGGTCTGATATAATTCCAATATGTTTATTTTCAAAGATAACAATATCTCCTGGTTGCCACATTGAAGTATCGTTATAATCTAAAGTTAAACTTATAGCATATTTATTAAAAAAAATTTTTAAATTACTTACTCGGCGA
>CANDCB010000161.1 GCA_947383065.1 uncultured Bacillota bacterium
GATAAGGTACCGTGACTGGAGTTCAGACGTGTGCTCTTCCGATCTATTGTTTATGGAGGAGTATTTATGGCAAATGAAGAAAAGAAGAAAAAAACAACTACTAAAAAAGTAGATTCATCAAAAAAAACACAACCAACTAAAAAAGAAAATATTACTAAAAAGACAACAAAATCTAATTCGACTTCTAAGGAAATAAAAAAAGCTAAAGTTAATATTGTTCAAGAAGAAAATAACTATGGTCGTACTATTCTAGCTGCATTTTTAATCTTAATAATTTTTGTAGGTGGGTATTTAGGCATTCAGTACAAAAGACATAACGATAAACAAGAAGAAAAATATGTTCAGACAGCTGATGAGAAAAAATTTAAAGAAGAATATGAATCTTTAAATAGTAAATTACGTAAAAGCGGTGAAAAGAATAAAGACATTAAAATAATTGAAGATAATAATATAAAATATATCAGTCTAAAAGAAGCAGCCGAAATTCTAGATTCTGGCTCAGGTGTCATATATTTTGGCTTTGCTGCTTGCCCATGGTGTCGTAATGCAGTTCCTGTTTTACTAAATGCTATGGATTCAACTGATTTAGATACTATTTATTATGTAAATATTAAACCCGATGATGACGCAGAAAAGGATTTAAGAGATACTTATGTTTTAGATAATAAAAATAAACCACGCAAAAGCCGTGATGCCGAAAGTGCTTATTATGACATCTTACTTGCTTTAGCTAACGATTTAAATGATTATGTTTTATATACCGATAAAGGTAAGAAAGTTAATACTGGCGAAAAACGCTTAGCTGCCCCAACTGTAGTTTCTGTCTTAAATGGTATTGTTGTTGGCTTTCACCAAGGAACTTTAGATAATCATGCAAGAGTTGATGGTGTTTTACCTGATTTAACTAAAGATGAAGAAACAGAACTTTTTAATGACTATACTAAAATTATTACAAAATATTTAAATAGTGATTGTGGCAACGATTCAGAAAATTGTTAATTATAAAGGATTTTTATACTAAAAAGTCCTTTTTGCTTGCCTAAAAAATTAAAAAAAAGTATAATAAATTTAACACATATAGTGGGATATGTATTAGTCAAAGTAATACATATTTAAGATAGAATAGTTTGGAGGTCAAAGTGAAAAATTATTTCTTGATAGATAAAAGGAGATAATTTAATGGAAACAAACGATCAAGGACTTACAAGAAGTGAAAAAAAATTTTTCATTCTTCTTGGTATTATCCTAACATTTGTTATGGGGGTTTTTACAATTAGCACTTTTTCTAGGAATGAAAGAGTTCTAGATCGTGAAATCTCTATCACAAATAAAGAAAAAAATAGACAGTTAAATGAAGACGAAATAGCAAAATTTGATGTTAGCTTAGTAGAAGATAATGTTAATAATAACGTAGAATATGTTACAAATGTTGTTTCGTCAGAAAAAAAGGAAAATAAATCTGTAAAAGTTTTGAATTCTAAAAAAAATCAAAATAAAGAGGAAACGGTAGGCTTTTTAGAGTGGGATTTTCCAAAAAATATTGTAACAGAAGCTATGGCTGGAGATAAAATAACTATCAATAGAAATATTGTTACAAAAGATGGAAATACTGCTTATGCCCAAGTTACTGTAAGAAGACTAATTATTGATACTTATATGATTCAAGATATCAGTAATAACACCTTAGAATTACAAGAAGGTATTTATAAATATTATTATACCTATGCTAATGTAACAAAAGAACTAGTTCTTACAGTTAAAGCAAATCTAAATCTTAAGTCTGTTAACTTTCCAAGTATAGTAGATACAGAAAATATTAACAAAGAAGACTTAACTAATTATAACAATATGATTAGTAATACTAAAATAACTGCTAGCTCTAATAATATCGATTTAAGAGTCAGCACCTCACTTTTAGTTAAAGAATTGCCTCTTTATATAACTTTAGATAAAGATTTAAAAGGAGCCAGTGTTAGTTCAAATACTTATGGAATAAGGTTGAATAAAACTAGTCCTGAACTTTATCGTAAACTAAATGATGATGAACTATTATTATGGATAAATCCTAGTGTTATAGGTTCAAATAGTCAATCAGAAATAGAACTAGTTATTAATGGAATTAAATATATCTTTACTCTTAATATTAATAAAACTAATAAATTAGATAAAGATAGTAATGAAAAAGAAATTAATAATCCTATGCCAATAAATTCTAAAGATAAAATAAATAACAATGCTCAAAATTTTATAGAAAAAATAAATAGAAAACTGTCTTAAACATGGTAGAAACCATGTTTTTTTCTTTAAAAATAATTGGGAATAGTTTATAATACTTAATGAGAGAAGGTGGACTAATGGGATTTGTATCTTTATTGCCTGCTGATACTTATACTGTTGTAAATAAATCAATTATAACTGAAGATGATCGTAAAAATATTATTTCATTATATGAACCAATAATTGGCCCGATTGCCGTTAGTCTTTATTTTACTTTACTAAGAGATATTAGATTAATGGAGTATATTAGTATCGTTGATTATACTCATCATCATTTAATGTCTATTATGAAAAGTAGTCTTGAAACTATTCGCTTAGCTCGTTTATCTTTAGAAAGTGTAGGTCTTTTAAAATCTTATTTTAAAGAAGGAGAACCAAATTCTTATGTTTATGAATTATATTCTCCATTAAGCCCAAAAGAATTTTTTTCCTCACCTGTATTTAATATAACTTTATACAATAATATTGGTAAAATAGAATATGAACTTATTAAAGCAGAATATGAATTGCCCAAATTAGACTTAAAAGAATATGAAGACATTACCACTCCATTAAATGCCACCTATAAATCATCATCTTCCTTAGAACCGATAGAAGCTCAAGAACGAAATACTTTAAATATTAAGCTTAAAAGTACTATTGATTTTGATTTACTAATAAGTTCTATGCCCAAAGGTCTCTTAAAAGAAAATGCTTTAACTAAAAAAACTAAAGAGTTAATTGAACAATTAGCTTTTATATACGATATAGATACTTTAAAAATGGTCGAAATTCTTAGAACTGTCATAACAGATAAAGGCAACTTTGATAAAGATGATTTACGCAAAAATACCCGCAAATATTACCAATATAATAATAATGGTAAATTACCAACATTAGTTTATAGAACACAGCCTGATTATTTAAAATCTCCTGAAGGAGATAATAGCCCACTAGCCCAAATTATTTATATGTTTGAAAATACCTCTCCTCATGACTTTT
>CANDCB010000162.1 GCA_947383065.1 uncultured Bacillota bacterium
ATACTAATACTATGGAGATTACCGAAAATGCTGTTAAATTTGTTCGTCAGTCTATCAATTCTCGCATGAAAGAGGTTTATAATGGTTGGAAACGCTATTATGCTGAAGTAAAAAAAAGTTTTAATAGTGAAAATGTAAAAAAGATTTTTGATTTTTTAGAAACAGGCAATGATAATCTAGTCTTCAGTAGTAGTAATTTTAAAATTCAAAGTGACTATAGCGAAGAATTAAGAGAATCTAATTCTAAAATGATGAATATTGTTAGCGATCGAACGAAATTTTTCATTGGCGGAAGTGCCGATTTATCATCTTCTTGTCATACTGCTTTATATAAAGATATTGAATTTACTCGTCGTTATCCAACAGGCCGCAATATAATGTTTGGTGTACGAGAACATGCCATGGCTGCTATTTTAAATGGTATGGCTCTAAGTGGTTTAAGATGTTTTGCTTCAACTTTCTTAGTTTTTTCTGATTATCTAAAACCAGCACTTCGTATGTCAGCTTTAATGAACTTGCCAATTACATACGTTTTTACACATGATTCGGTTAGAATTGGTGAAGATGGTCCAACTCATCAACCTATTGAACAAATGGCTATGCTAAGAACAATTCCTAATTTAACGGTATTCCGTCCTTGCGACATTAATGAAGTTATCGGTGCTTGGGACTATATTGTAAATAATAAAAAAACAGTAGCCATAGTTCTTGCTAAAGATGAAGCTCATATTCTTGATGGAACAAGTGGTGAAAAAGTAAAACATGGGGCATATATTGTTAGAAAAGAAAGGGAAAGACTTGACGCTGTTTTGGTAAGTACTGGAATCGACTTTACAACTACCTATTTAATAAGCGAAGAATTAAGAACAAAAGGAATCGATACTCGTCTTGTTTCTATGCCTTCAGTTGATCTTTTCTTAAAAGAGAGCCAAGATTATCAAGATTCTATTATTCCTCCTCAAGCTAAAGTTTTTACAATCGAAGCTTCTTCTTCATTACCATGGTATCGTTTCGCCTCTCGTGGTTGTGCAATAGGTATTGATACCTTTGGTGTAAGTGGATATAAAGATGATGTTTTAGAAAAACTTGGATTTGACTACGAAACAATTCTTAATAAAATAGAAAAAAATATAAAAAACTACTAATAACGACAATTTATTTAATTAATATATACTATATTTGATATGGTGATTAGATGAGAACATTTTATTTATTCAAAATAAAAAAAAGTTATTCTGAACTAACTAAGAATACACCATATAATTTGTATAAAGCTATTGAAAATGTCTATTATTTGAAAAAAGAAGACTTAAGTTATTTTAATAATTTCTTTCTTCAAATTAGAGATACTTTTAATAAAGAATATTTAGACAATAATATTTTTGAATATTATAAAAATAAATATTCTTATACTAAAGTAAACAATATTCACATGATTAATGATTATTATACTGATGAGAAATCTAAATTAATTATAAATAGTAGTTATTTATATATAAAAAGTACTAAAAATATGCCAACTTTTCTACGTGCTATTACTAAAAAGGAAAGTATATTTGTCTGTGATTTTGACAATAAAGACTATTTTTGGTTAGAAGAACTTCTAAACTAGAATAAAATACTTGTTTAGTAAATAAATATTTAGTACAATAATTTTTAAGGAGAGTGCTAATAATGATTCAAGATATATTATATATTTTATTAGGTGTAGTAGTTGGTGCTGTAATAAGTTTTTTTGTTACTAAAAAGGTTTTTACTAAACAATTAGAAGAAAATCCACCTATCAATGAAAAAATGATTGAGGCGATGATGAGTGGTATGGGAAGAAAGCCTTCTCAAAAGCAAGTTCGTCAAGTCATGAATCAAATGAATAAGTATAGATAGCTATTTAAGAAATTGATAATCAATTTCTTTTTTCTTTCTAAGAATTGTATTTTAGTGTAACTTATATTAAAATAGTAATTAGAAAGATGATGTAAATGAGTAGAAGAAGTAATTTAAAATTAACAAATATTGAAATTTTATCTATTATAGTTTTAGTAGCTATTGTTATAATTGGTGGAGTAACTTTATTTAGTATAATTACCAAAAATAGAGAATTATCAAATTTTAAAGAAGATGTTAAATCTTTAAGCATTGTTGCCAAAAATTCATATAATGCCTTTGTAAAAAGTGGGCTAGGTAATTATGTAATAACAAGTACTGATGGTTCAACTAAAGGAATGTGTATAACTCTTAAAGGATTAAAAGAAAATGATTATCTAACTCGTGATTATTCTAAATGGGATGGTTATATAGTTATTGAAGAAATGTCTGAAGATAAATATCATTATGGCTTATGGTTAACGAATGGTAAATATGTTATTGATGGTTATGATTTAAATTTATTAGAAGAACTTTCTTTAGAAAAGGGAATATCAAAATATAATAATGAAGAATTTTCTTCCAAAGTAAAAAATAACTTTACTGGAATTAGTAGTAAAAATGGCGGAACAGGTAGTGTTAATGGAACGCTCAAAACATATGAAAAGTCATGCATAGATGAAAGAATTAGTTAAAGTAGGTGGTAAAATGTTAATAATTGGTAGTCATGTATCTTTTGGCAAAGAACAAATTTTAGGAGCTTTAAAAGAAGCGCTTTCGTACAATGCAAATACTTTTATGTTTTATACAGGTGCCCCGACAAATACAATTAGAAAAAGTATTGATGAAAATTTAACTAAATCAGCTCATGCTTTAATGGCGGAAAATAATATTGATATTAAAAATGTTATATGTCATGCTCCTTATATTGTAAATTTAGGAAGTAAAAAAGATATAGCTAAATATGAATTTAGTATAGAATTTATTAGAAATGAACTAAAAAGATGTGACTTACTAGGTATAAATAAAATGGTCTTACATCCTGGAAATGCTATTGCTATTTCTAAAGAAGAAGGTTTAGAAAATATTGCCAATGCTCTTAATAAAATTTTAGATGGTCAAACAAAATGTATGATTTTGCTTGAAACTATGGCAGGCAAAGGAACAGAATGTGGTTCAACTATAGATGAAATTGCCTATATTATAAATCATGTAGATAAAAAAGACCAAATAGGTGTCTGCCTTGATACTTGCCATCTTTTTGATAGTGGATACGATATCGGAAATTTTGACGAATATTTAGAAGAATTTAACGCTAAAATTGGTATTGATAAAATAGGCTGTATTCATGTTAATGATTCTAAAAATTCACTAGGTTCTCATAAAGATC
>CANDCB010000163.1 GCA_947383065.1 uncultured Bacillota bacterium
CTAAAATTTTAAAAAGTGCCTATTTATAAGGAAAAATGGCACTTTTATTTTTATATCATAAAAAAGAAGATTTATTACAATCTTTCTTATCTTTATTAATTAAAAATATACCAACGAAATTTTATTTTTACAGTATAAACATTTACTGTGCTTGTTTCTTTTTTACCATTATTAACTATTTTATATCTGATAGTATATTTAATAACTTTTTTGACATTTTCTTCTTCAATATCATATTTCTTTTCTAGATTTTCAGCATATTTTATTAACTGTTTATTATTATATTTTTCTTTTTCTATTATTTTATAACTAAGTACTTTATAATCTTTATCTTTTAAAATTATAAAGGTATCATCAATTATGTCTTCAATATCTTTTTTATAACTTTTTATCATGAAGTCTTTATAGTTTGGATGATATGTTTTGGCAATATTTTTCGAATTATATTTTACCATAGATGAAGCATATGTATTTAAACATAATTTAGAATTATAAAAAATGATATTTGTATTAAGATAATAAATTAGAACGCCAAAGATAAATATTAATAAAATAATAAATTTTTTATTTTTCTTAGATTTCAAATGATAATTTTTTAAGTTTTCAGTAACTTTAGTTAACTCTCTTATAGTACTATTAATATTTGATGATATTTTTTCTTTTTGTAATTTCAAATATTTTTCCTCCTTTTCTTTTGTAGAATAATATATATTTTTTACAAAAGCAAGAAGACATAAATAGACAGTTTTTTAAAAATATAAGCTAAAATATATAAAGTTTTAGCAAAAATGAATAATTAAAAATATTTGAATTTGATATGATAACAAAAATTAAAATTTATATTAATATTTAGTATTAAAAATATAAAAATTAAAGGTTTTAAATTTTTTGATTAATTTACATAATATGTGTAAAATTGTAGTTTTAACTGTAAAGAAATAGAAAAAAAGGAAAGAAGTACTTTCCTTAAAAGTGTGAGTTTGAGTTTATATGTTATTTTTTATTGTATAGGGTTTTTATATTATATAATTAAATTTACTTATTTTTATCTTTAATTATTAACATTTAGTTTTTCTCTTTTTATCTTTCCTCCTTTTCATGTTTTAATAATACCAATTAATTATGAAGAATGCGTGAACAAAAAGTGAAATATTTATTAATAATTATTTTTTTAAATTATTATTTTTTATATTTGATAATTTATTAATTTTAAAATAAAATGTAGTTCCTTTGTTCTTAATACTTTTTACGCCATATTCAAAATTATGAACTTCTAAAATATTTTTAACTATTGATAGTCCTAAACCAGTTCCTACAATATTTCGTTTGTCCCATATATAATCTATTTTATCTTTCTCAATTCCCTTTCCAGTATCCTTTATGGAAATCATGTAAGATTTCTTTTCTTCTTTAATATCGATATAAACAGTTTTATCTTGACCAGTATAATTAATAGCGTTATTAATTAGATTATATATAACTTGATTTATTTTATTTTTATCAGCTCGAATAATAGCTTTTTCAGGTATAGATAAGATAAATTTATAACCCTCTGTTTCTTCTAAATAATTGTAACGTTTTAATATCTCATGCATTTCTTCTGATAAATCAAATGTTTCTATTTCAATAATATCTGAGTTAGCTTGAAGTTTAGAAAGAGATAAAATGTCACTAACAAGCAAGTTAAGACGATCTGTTTCTTCAATAATAACATTTAAATTGGCATTTCTTTTTTCTTTATTTTTGTAAGTAATGTCGCGGACCATTTCGGCATAGGCCTTAATCATGGTTAAAGGGGTTTTTAAATCATGAGAAACGTTAGCCATTAAATCTCGACGATATTGGTCAGTTTTACTTACTTCACTTTCTAAATAATTAAGGGTATCAGCTAGTTCATCTATTTCTTTTATACCATGATGTTCAAATTCAATATTGTAATTACCACTGGCAAGTAATTTTGATTTTTCAGTTATAGAGACTATAGGTTCACTTATTACTTTAGCTAGAAATAAACTTATAATAATAGCTAAAATAATAACGACTATGGCAACATATAATAATTGGTCTTTAATTACAGTATAATTTTTATTTACATTGCTTAACATAGTAAATAAAAATATATAACCGTTACTAACTTTAATTCCATATAATAAGGCTGAAGATTTATAGTCAGGATTTACTAGTTTAATAGCTTTTATTTCTTCATCACTTTCATATAAAGATGTCATATATTGATTAAATTCAGCGTTATCTCGTCCTAATAAGCAACCTGTAGAGGCATCATTATATAATTTATTATAACCATAAATATCTATGTATTCTATACATACAGCATTATTGTAAACAACATTTTTTAAATAATTATGAAGTTCATCAGCATTTTTAGTGTGGATTTCTTCGGCTATTTTAGCCATATCTTTTATTTGATATTTTTCATATAAATAGTCAGAAAATAAAATTTGGGATTCCCATAATAGTAAAATAATAAAAACAGAAAATAATATTAAATAAAACATAGTTTTATGTTTAATATTACTACTTTTTAGGTTCTTGGTATTCAAATTTATAACCTATTCCTCTTACTGTTTTTATTAAATTTCCATAGCTATTTAAACTTCTTCTTAAAGTTTTAACATGTGTATCAATTGTACGGTCGTTGCCATAAAAATCATAGCCCCAAACATTGGTCAATAGTTGTTCTCTTGTTAAAGCAATATTTTTGTTAGTAACGAAGTATTTAAGTAACTCATATTCTTTAGGTGTTAAATAAATTTTTTCTTCATCGACAAAACAATCATGGGCTTTATCGTCAAGAATTAAACCACCGAATTTATAAATAGTTTCTTCACCATTACTTCTTTTGATTATTGCTTTTACTCGTGCAACTAGTTCTTTTGGACTAAAAGGTTTTGTTACATAATCATCTATTCCTAAATCAAAGCCAATTAATTTATCATATTCTTCTCCTCTTGCTGATAACATTATAAAAGGAACATCATATAGTTTTTTTATTTCTTTGCATGCTTGATAGCCATCTTTTTTGGGCATCATTATATCCATAATTATTAGAGAATAAGTTGTTTTTTGGGCTTTATTTATAGCATCTTCACCATCTTCTGCTTCT
>CANDCB010000164.1 GCA_947383065.1 uncultured Bacillota bacterium
TTATGGCAACTGGAATCGATAATTTTGCCCATATAGGTGGACTAGTTGGCGGAATTTTAATGACTATGGCTCTTGGTATCGATGGCCGTTCTAAAACCTATGAAAAAATAAATGGCTTTATTTGTTTTGCTATTTATTTAATCGCCTTATTTTTCTTTTTATATTTTAGATAATAATAAAATAGACTATATGAATATTTTTATTTCATATAGTCTATTTTTTTGTTTTAAATAAGTATCTTCCCAAATAATTATAGTTTACAGACTTCTATAAAGACCAATCGCTTTTCCCAAAATAGTACAGTTTTCTAAAATAATAGGGGACATAGTGTCATTCTCTGGTTGAAGTCTTATATAATCTTTTTCTTTATAAAAAGTTTTTAATGTTACCTCACCATCATTAGTCATTGCCACAACTATATCACCATTGCGGGCAATTTTTTGTTTTTGAACAATAACAATATCTCCATCATAAATTCCAACATTAATCATTGATTCACCACTAGCTTGTAAAGTAAAAATCGTTTCACGAGCAGGAATTAAGCTAGCTGGTAAAGTAAACCAATCATCAGGATTTTCAATAGCTTCAATAGGATTTCCACAAGCTACTTTACCAAGTAATGGAACTTTAACAATTTCTTCATCTTTTTTAGCATATTCATTTATACCTACAACTTCTATAGTCCTAAACTTAGAATTAGTTTTTCTAATACACCCAGCATCTTCTAATTTTTTTAAATGTGTGTGAACTGTTGCTGGCGATGATAACCCAAGAGCGGACCCAATTTCTCTAGTTGAAGGGGGAAAACCATGCTCGACAATATATTTTTTTATATAGTCTAGGACATCTTCTTGTCTTTTAGTTATATTTTTATCCATTTCTTAACCTCCATTATAATAATAGCATATTAATTAATCACTGTCAAACAATTGTATTCGCAACAAATGTTTATAAAAAGCATTGACACGAACAAATATACGATATATAATAGAGATGGTAAAAGGAAAGGGAGAATTAAAATGAGACAATTTATGCAAAAAGAAATAATAAGGAATCTAGCAGGAATTATTTTGCTTTATCTAGTGATAATAGTGGGTGTATTAGTAATAAATGCGCGTATGGAACAAATAAATGAAAATGATATTAAGCTAATTTTTACTAATTAAAAAATTTTAAAAGAAGTATCAGGAAACTGATATTTTTTTGGTTTGAAATTTTACTTTTTTAGTGTATAATCAACTTAAGAGGTTGGTTTTAAATGAAAAAAAGAATTTTATTAACATATGCAATGTATGGTAATGGTCATAGAGCTGTAGCTGAATATATAGAGTCTTATTTTAAAAAGCAAGATCCTGAATTAGAAATTATGGCTATAGATTTATTAAAATATTCGACCCCAATATTAGGAAGAATAAGTCAAAAAATCACTGACTTTTTTTTACTAAAATTTCCAGCAGGATGGTCATTTATATATAGTTTATTTGATACAAAAATTAGTGCTTCAATCGCTAATAAAACAAGTATGAGCTTATTTAAAAATAAAAGAATGAAAGAAGTCATAACAAATTTTAATCCTGATATGACCATTTCAACTCACTTTTTTGGTAGTAGTTTAATAGACTATTATAATAAAAAAGGCATTACCAATTCTAAACTTATAACAGTCGTAACTGATTATGAAGCTCATGCTTTATGGTTAAGAGGCTATAAAAGAGAACAAGCCATTATTGTTGGCGACAAAGATGAAGTCGCTTATTTAGTTAAAAAAGGCGTTGAAAAAAGTAAGATTAAACCTATAGGCATCCCGATAAATCCTCTTACGAGTAGCGATTTTAATGTTGAAAAAGCAATAAAAAAATACGGTTTTGATGGTATAAGACCAATCTGTTTATTCTTTGGTGGTGGCGGAAATGGTGGGACTTTATCTTTACCATATATTAGAAAAATTATTAAAAGTAATTTAAATATCGATTTTATATATGTCGCTGGTAAAAATCAAGAATCAAAAGCTAAAGTTGACTCATGGATTCAACAATATGGTGTAAAAAATATTAAGACTTTAGGTTTTGTAAATAATGTTCCCGAATTATTGCAAATTTGTGACTTTGTCGTTTCCAAACCAGGTGGAGCTCAATCAACTGAAAGCTTGTATTTTAAAAAACCAATTATTATGATAAATTGTAGTGGTGGTCAAGAAGTTGCCAATTATAAATACTTTGTTAAAAATGGTTATGGTAGAAGATTCAGAACATCATATATGTTTAACAAATATATGAAAGAAATATCTAACAATCCTAAAATTATCGAAGACATGAAAAAGAATATGGCTAAAAACAAAAATAATGAGGCCATGGAAAAACTCTATAAAATAGCCATGCAACATTTAAAATAAAATAACACTTTAGTGTTGTTTTTTTCTAATTTTAAAATAATCATAATAAACTGTAATTATATAAAGATAAATTAAGCAAACAATTATTTGTTTTTTTGAAAAAATATGTGTTATAATAAATTTAAGAAAGGTGGGTATTATGTATATTCCATTAGGCATAAAATCTGATTTTTCTTTACTTAAAAGTTTAATTAAAATACCTGATCTAATAAACTATTTGCATCAAAAACAAATTACTACTGTTGGGTTACTTGATGACAATTTATTTGGATCTATTTGTTTTTATAATAGTTGCATTAAAAATGATATAAAACCTATCATTGGTTTAGCCCTAAATATATCCCAATATAACATTTATTTATATGCTAAAAATTATAATGGTTTTCAAAATTTACTTAAAATAAATACTTTAATTCAACAAAAAGAACTTAATTATGTTGATTTAAAATCATATAAAAAAGACCTTATATGTGTTCTTCCTTACAAAAGTAAAACTCTATTTGAGGAATTTAAAGAGATATTTGAAATTTTATTTATCGGATATAGTGATGATTTTGAAAAAAATAATGCGGCAATCATAACTGAAAAAATTGTTTATCTTAATGAAGTAAGAGTATTTAGCTTTAAAGATGTCAAATATTTAAGTATTTTAGAAGAAATATCAACTGGTGAAAAAGGGTCAGGGAGACGTTCACAATACCTAAAGACGTAGTAGTGATAGGTATCGAGAA
>CANDCB010000165.1 GCA_947383065.1 uncultured Bacillota bacterium
ATGTTTCATTGTCTCCAAAATAGAAGCATGCTCAACTTTAGTTGTAATTATATGTTTTTTGTCAGGGTTAGTTTTAATTGCGTTCATGATAGCAGTTACATTACTTTCACTAGCGCAACTAGTGAAGATTATTTCGTCTTTATGAGCATTAATTAATGTAGCAATATTTTGGCGAGATTTATTTATTTCTTCTTTTACTTTTTTACCAAATGAATAAGTACTGCTAGGATTTCCATAATCATTTTTAAGAAAAGGTGACATTGCTTCTAGTACTAATTCATCACATTTAGTTGTGGCGTTATTGTCTAAATAAATTTTGTTATTCATATTATTTACTCCTTATTAATTATATGATTAGTTATTTTATATCTTAGTTAAAGTTTATTATTTATTATATATTCCCATCCAGGTTGCCAAGATTTTGTATTACGCCAATCTTCTTTAATGGCATTTTCCCATGATTTATTTTCTATTAAAACTTGTAAGGCAAGTTGAGGGGCTCTATGAGCAACTATAGCTATGTGTTTATTATCATAATTATCTAATAAAAAGTTACAAAAATCTTTAATTCTTTTTTCTACATCTAAAAGACATTCACCATTAGGAAATTTTTTTGTTATATGTTCTTTGTAATTAACTAAGGTGCTATTTTTACCATTAAAATCTCCATAATTGCATTCTCTTAAACGATTGTCTTGAATTATTTTTTTTAGGTTGTTAAATGTGTAATTGGCAGAGTCGATTGCTCTTTTTAAATCAGAGCAAAATACGATATCAAATTCATCAATATTTATTTGCTCTTTTAATTTTATACTTTGTTCTATTCCTTTATCCGAAAGTTCACCTGGTAGCCAACCGGTGGATAGATGTTCTAAATTATCATGAGTTGTACCATGAACAAAATATGTTATTTTTATGGCCATTTTATCTCTCCTTTTTAAATTAATTTTATAATACCATAAAATAAGTTTAAAATCTAAATTATTTGGAATCTTTAAGTTATTATTAATAGAAATATGTTATAGTATATATATATTTATTATTTTTTATAGTAGGAGGGGTATTTTGTGGAATTTAATTCAATAAATATTTTTGATTTTGATGGGACTTTAACAACTGAGACTTGGCCTAAGTTTTGGGTATGGGTAAAAAAATTTGGTTATAGTGGTGAAAGAAGAAATGATGAATTAGAAAATGCTCTTGCTTTATATCGTGAAAGTCATAGTGGAAGTGATTTAGAAACTTTTTTTGCTTTTTTTCATGATTTACTTGTTAATAATAAAGAAAAAATTACTTTAGAAGAACTTATGGAGGGGGAAGAATATATTGTATATAATATTGGATTAAATGATTTTTTAGAAAAGACGATTACAAAAAATTACATTGTTTCAGGAGGATTAAAAGAGTTTTTAGAAAATCTTAAAATAGCAAAGTATTTTAGAGAAATTTATGGGACTCCAATTTTAAGAGATTCTGATGGTTTAATTTGGGGAATTGGCGAAATAATGACAGATGATAAAAAAGTTTTGGCAATTAAAGATATATTAAAAAGAAATGGTAGAGAAGAAAATGATTGTAGGGATGTCTTTTATATTGGTGATGGTTATAGTGATGCTGAAGCGATGAAGTTTGTCCATAATAATGGTGGGAAAGCTATTTTTGTTCATCAAATAATACAAAGTGATGAATTGTACCAATATAATCAAAATGTTTATCAGAGATTGAAAGAGGAAGGAATAGTTGATTTTTGTTGTGCTGCAGATTATGAAGTTAATTCTGAACTTAGGAAAATTTTGGATAGAAAAAGAATTTGATTTGTTAACCAAATTCTGATAGTTAAAATTTATTTTTAGAATCAATTTCTTTAAATTCAGGTGATTTTTTTATTTCGCTTACAGATAGTGCTAAATTATCGTAGTATATTTTATCGTGAGGATGAATAAAAAGCTTAGGTTTAACTTCTAATTTTTTGAGTAATTTATTTAGCTCAGGTTGATTATCTAAAATATAGTACATTTGTGGTGGCATAAAGTTTGGTATATTTTTTCGTATTTCTTCTAAGGATAAAGGATTAGTAAAAAATGAAAAAGATTTTATTGGAATAGCGTTAAGAACTTTATCTTCAATATAATTATCAATTCTTTTTAAAGTTTCAGGGAAATTTATATAATTTTTGCGTGTTAAGTCTAAACGAATAGGATTTCCTAATTCTAATATTCCTATTACTTTTTTAACTTTACCACTAAGATATAAGTAAGCAATTGTTTCTTCAGAACAAAATCTTCGACGGTATTCATATTTTTTTAGACCATAAAGAACTGGTTTTATATATTCGGATTTAAAGCTTAAAAATATTTCTTTCATTTTTTTTTCCCTTTCCATATATTTTTAATATTTATAAAGTATGGTTTAATTTTTCTTTAAATTTATTTTATCATATATATTTTAAGATGGTAATTATTTTAGATGTTTTTGGAATATGATTGAGGCAAGATGGCTTATTATGATATATTTATATTTAGAAATGAGGTTTTTATATGAATCGTAAGTATTTGATAGTAACTTTGGTATGTATAATTATTTCTATAATATCAGGTATTTTGTCAAATGATTTAATTGTTGGTGGAGCTAATTTAGCTACAGCATTATTATGTGCTTATTTTTCTAGTGAGGGAAAAAGAATAAGTTATATTTTAGGGTTAATTAATTATTTGTTAATTGGTTATGTTTCATGGAAAAATAATTTATATGGCTTATTTATCTTTGGAGTTATAATATGTCCTATTTTTCAGATTCAAGGTTTTATAAGTTGGAGTAAAAATTTAAATGATGATAAAAGTGTTAAGGTAAGAGAATTTACTTTAAAAAATTCAATAATTATTACTTTATTGTGTATTATAGGTAGTTTTATTTTGAGTTATTTATTAACACTTATTCCTGGGCAAAGAATAGCTTTAATGGACGCTTCATCTAATATAATAAATATGTGTGGAGTTATATTAATGATTTTACGTTTTAAAGAATCTTGGTGGATTTGGTTAGTTAATAATATTATAGATTTAGGTATTTGGATTATAACTGTAATTGAGCATGGTGAAGGATCAATAAT
>CANDCB010000166.1 GCA_947383065.1 uncultured Bacillota bacterium
ATAAGGTACCGTGACTGGAGTTCAGACGTGTGCTCTTCCGATCTCTACAAAAGAAGATATAACTGATCTTATAAAACAAAATGAAGAAAAAACATATAGCTATAATATAACAAAATATAAAATTTTAGCTCCTGTAAATAAAGGTGATACTGTGGGTAACTTAGAAGTTATCGACAATAATGGTAAAGTAATTAAAAAAGTTGATATCATTATTAATGAAACAATTGAAAAAAATAACTTTTTAAGTTTATTTTGGAATATTTTTAAAAAAGTAATAACTGGTTTTTAATACCTATTATTATTTTTTTATTTAATAAAAATGGTAAAAAATATAATTGAAGATATTTCATATTTGTAGTATTATTTATTTAGGATAAGGATTATGAATATGAGAAATAAGATATCAATAATATTAATTGGCAGTTTAGTACTAATTTGCATTATTTTAGGAACAGTTAATATCACAACTAGGCTAAGCCATGCTACTACTCCTGATTGTAGCCCTAAGATAATAGAAAACTCTAATGCTACAGATTTTGATTCATTAAATTATATGAATTCTTTTGATGTTACTGATTTTACTAATCTTAAACAAAATACTATTGATATTGCTTCATTACAATATACAAATAATATTATTTCTATTGCTAATAGTGAATTTCAAATAAGTGATAATCTTTTAACTAAAATTCATGAAACAATAAATAATTATGGACGTAATAATTCTTTTTATATTGTTAGTTTAGAAGACGGAATGAGTGTTGGTTATAATGTTGATAGTAAATATGAAACAGCTAGTTCAATAAAAGCTCCTTATGCTTTATATATATACGAAGAAATAGCCAAAGGTAATATTGACCAAAATCAAGAAATTATCTATGAGAGTAAGCATTATAATAAAGGAACTGGAGTTGTAAAAAATAGTGATTTTGGAACACCATTTACAGTTAAAGATTTAGTTTATTATTCTCTTACTGAATCAGATAATGTTGCACATATAATGTTGCACAAAACTTTTGGAGTTAAAGGATATAATCAATTATTAAAAAATTTAGGAACTAAAGATCTTTATTTAACTTCTAGTAATCCATGGGGATTTACTTCACCTAGAAGTGCGGCTTTAGTATGGCAAGAAATTTATAATTTTTCTTTACGTGAAGCAGAAGGTATAACATTTCTTAATATTTTATCTGGAGGTAAATATAATTATTTTCGTGAAGTTATGCCTTCAATTCCAAGTGCTTCAAAAGCTGGTTTTGCTAATAAAGATGTTGTTCAAACAGGAATTGTTTTTGGAGATCATCCTTACATAGCTATTGCTGTTGCTAATAAAGGTGGTAATATTGGCGCTTATACACAAGTTTTAAAGTTAATTAATCATATGAATGATATAATGAATGAATACGATCAGTTTTTAAAGACCAAATAGATCTTTTTTTAATTCTAATTTATTTTATTTGATAAAACCATTTTGAACTATTTTGGATTCATTTACAACCATAAAAGCTTCTTTGTCAATTTCTCTTATTATTTTTTTTAAATTAGCTAAATTACGACTATTAAGGGTAATAAATAAAATACTATTATTGGTGTGTTGGAGATTTTTGTCAGTATTAACGACTGAAACACCAAAGCCTGCAGAACGTATCTTGTTAATATTTTTATTATCAACTTTACTAGTTATAACTTCAACACTAATTAAAGAATTAATGAATGTTTTTGATAAATAAGTACCTATGATTGTTCCTACAGCGTATCCTCCTGAATAAGCAATCACAATCCACAAACTTTGAATTTCGGTATTTAGAGCTTCTTTGACAACTAAAAACCAGATAAATACTTCGAAAAATGCGATTAATCCAGCCAATTTTGTTTTTCCTTTAACAATATAATTAGTTTTAATTGTTCCAAGGGTAACGTCAGCTATGCGGGCAAAAAAAATCTTTAAACATAATAAAAATAATTTCATATACTCATTCCTTTAACAATTATAATTAACAAAATAATTAATATTATTATAATAATAAAAATTAAGGGTTTATTTAACCTTTTTTTAGCTTCATTATTATTACTTTTATAAAAAGCTGTATCAATATTCCTAAATTGATTCCATCTTGGATCTAAGAATTTTTTCATTTCTTTTTGCTGTCCGATAGGAATCATTTTTCCACATCCTGGGCATACTCCACCTTTAGTTGGTAAAGCCGCTCCACAATATTTACAATTCATTTAAATCATCCTCATAAGTTAATTTTATCATATAAAAAGAATAGTTTAAATCTATTCTTCTTTAAAATTTATTAATCATTTAAGTTTTCATAGTCTTCAATAAAATGAATACTTTTGTGTGGTTCATCTCTAAGTAAATCATTATAATCCTGTTGTCTTAACGCCTCATAAACCATGATGGCAACAGTATTGGATAAATTTAAAGCTCTTACTTTATCGGTCATTGGCATTCTCATGCAATGTTCTAGATGAGGTTTTAATATTTCACGAGGAATACCTGTAGATTCTTTTCCAAAAACAAAATATAAATTTTCAAATTTATTACTATAATCAAAAGAAGTATGAGGTTTATGACCATATCTTGTTAAAAAATAAAAAGTTCCTTTGTCTTTATTTTGAGAAAAAAAGTCATTCCAGTTTTTATAAACTTTATATTCACAGTTATTTATATAGTTAACACCACTTCTTTTTATATATTTTTCATCTAAAGAAAATCCTAAAGGTTCTATTAAATGTAATTTAGTATTAGTAGCAACACACGTCCTCATAATATTTCCTGTATTTCCAGGGATTTCTGGTTCAAATAAAACGACATTAATCATTGTAAGATCACCTTTCCATAATTTATTATATCATAAACTAAAAAAAAGACCGAAGGTCTTTTTTTATACATTATTCTTTAGTTAGATTGTTTCTATCTAATAATTTTTGAAAATCTCCCATATTCATAATATTACTATCATTTCTGGATATTAAATCAACAACTTCGCTATCTTTATAATAAATGATAGTTGGAACTTTAGTAATTTTTTTATCTTTTAGTTTTAAAGCATCGTTTATTTCTTCTATATAATTTTCATTATCTTTTA
>CANDCB010000167.1 GCA_947383065.1 uncultured Bacillota bacterium
GATAAGGTACCGTGACTGGAGTTCAGACGTGTGCTCTTCCGATCTCATTTTCATCTTTCTTCATAAAAGAGAAATCTAAATTCCAATGCCAACAAAAAGTTATAATTCCGCCAAGATCAGAATACTCAATGGCTGACTCAATAACCTTATCAAAATTCGGATTAGGAAGCCAGTATTTAGATAATTCTTTTATTGACGGTGTCACAGCTAATAAATCTAAACCCATAATAGCTGGTAGTTTCCCTGTTTTATCTTTAATTCTTTGAAATGAAGAATCACTAAATCCTTCTTCAGTAAACTGTCCTGATAAAATATAATTCCCATACGATTTCTGTAAATACTTAAATAGTTCTTGTGTTTTATAAGTTGCATTTTTATTTGATAACTCATATTGTTTATCATATATCTTATCATTTAGCTCAGTAGCCATCTCAACTTTTAAATAATCTAAATATGTATATCCATAAGCCGAAGTTACAGTAACACTGTGTTCCCCTTCTTCTAAATAATAATAACTTAAAAAATTATGCTCTTGCCAAACATTTTCGGGAGAGACTAAATATGTATCTTGAAGTCTAACTCCATCGATATCTAAATAATTCTTTTTAATAGCTCCAATCCCCCAAGAATTTATAGACAAATTATAAAGTCCCGCTTTTTCTACATAAAAAGTAAACTTGCAAAAAGCTTCTACTCCATTAATTTTACCTTCTGGTAAAAAAATAGCTTCACCATTAGATGCATTTTGATCTTTTTTATTACTGCGATTCGTTATAAACACAGCCTGTTCTGCTTCATAAATATTTATTAATTCAAAAGATTCTGCCCATAGATTATCCGGAAATATTTGTATAATCATCCCTAAAACTAATAATAAGATTAAACTTTTTTTCATAAAAACACCTTCAAAATTTCTAACTATATTAACATGCAAATTATAAGCTGTCAAATATTAAAGTTTTAAAAAAAATAAGTCACCAACGACTCATTTTACTTTATTTTTATAAAATTAAATTTTTATCATTTTAATATAACATTATATTTAATGTAAGAATAACATAATATCATGTTGTCTAACACCTATCTTTTCATGTATATCACTTATAAAGAGTATATAATTCATAATACTTTTATTCTACAATTAAAATTTTTTTAATTTTTGAAAATGTTTGTTTTCTTTTCAAAAGCTTAAATAACTCATATTCTACTAAAGAAAATATAATACTCAAAACAACTGCTAATATCGACTGATTAACTGGTCTAATATATTTAAAAGGTTTTATATAATAAACAAAATTAATCAACATTGTATGATTTATAAATATTGGCATACTTAATTTTTCTAAATAGTAAAAAAATTTAACAGATAATATATCATATTCATAAGTTTTTTCACTTACAAAAATAGTAATAGCTATACTTATAAAAAATAACATAATATAATCGTAGTTTTTAGGAGTTTTAATAAAACTTATAATAAACAAAACTATTAAAAGTAAACCTTCACCTACTAAAGTTAAAAGCCATTTTCCTAAACTTGTATAATCAACTTTTTGTAATTTTTGATTTATTAAATAAATTACAAAGCCAATATTTAATTCAATAAATGCTCTTAAAATACCAGTATAAAAATAACCATTCCATATATGATAAGCATGATCTAAACCAAGCCAATTATGGTTTAAATAACCAAGTCCCATAACAATAATTAAAGGAGAAATATTTAAAATAAATTTCTCTTTAAATCTTTTTAATAATAAATACAAAATAGACATTGAAATTATATAAGCTGTCAAATACCAAAACTGTCCTAAAAGTAAAATACTTCTAAATCCTGCTGTTCTAAGAAGAAATAGATTCCATACGCTATTAACCAGTTCACTTAATTTATAAGGAACTTCTCTATTAGGAACTATTATAATTAACGATAAGATAAAAACTATTATAATATAAGGTAAAAAACCTTTTATTCTACCCCAAGTAAAAGATAATGCATTTTCTTGATTAATATCTTTTTTATTTCCAGAACTGTCTAACATAGTATATGCTAAATAAAAACCAGAAACTATAAAGAAAAATTCAACTGATATATATCCACCAAAGAAAAAAGGATTGCGTTCCCCATTATAAAATTGGCTCCCATGAAAAAAAGCTATAACAATCGAAAACAAAAATTTCCATAAAGAAATAATTCCATTACGTTTTTTCATACCAATTCCCCCTACTAGTATGCATTTATTATATATATAAATTATAACAATGAAATTATACTAATTCAAGACAATCCTCTTTTAAACATAAAAAAAGATGATTTAACTCATCTTAATTAACTAAGTCTTCCTTTTACTAAAGAACTTACAACTGTCATATCAGCACGTCCTTTAGTACGTAATGTTACTTCTTTCATAACTTTTCCCATTTCCTTTATAGTAGATGGGTTTAGTTCTGCAAAAACTTCATCAATTATTTTATTTAATTCATCTTCACTTAAATCTTCTGGTAAATAATTTACTAGAATTTCTATTTCTTGATTTAAATTACTTACTTCTTCCATTTTGTTAAACTTTTCATATTCAACAATACTATCTTTTCTCTGTTTTACTTGTTTTTTGATAACTGAAATAGCTTCTTCATCTGATAAATCATGCTTTTTATTAATTTTTTCCATTTGAAGTGCACTCTTTAACATTCTTAAAACAGATAATTTAAATTTATCTTGTTCTTTCATAGCTGTCGTCATATCCTTAATTATAGTATCAACTAGGCTCATAAAAACACTTCCTATCTGTCATTTCTCTTACGTTTACGAGAATTTCTAATCATTTCTTCTTTTGCTTTACGTCTTTTAACGCCTGGTTTATCATAACATCTTTTTTCTTTAAGTTTAGAAGGGACACCACTTTTTGCAACTTTAACTTTTAATTTCTTAAGAGCTACATCAAGGTTACCGTTAACTACAACTTTAGTCATATAATCTCCCTCCCTTCATTAACTATAATAGATTATAACACTTCGAGTTTTTTTTGACAAGAAAAAAGCAGTATTTACTTATAAAAACATCCCTTTAAAGATTTCATAACTCAATTCTATTTTTTA
>CANDCB010000168.1 GCA_947383065.1 uncultured Bacillota bacterium
ATAACAAAGTAGATGGGGTGTCTATTGTAGATAAAACGTGGACAGAAAATTGGGTAAGTGATTTCATCTTAGGATCTGATGGTTGGTATTATTATAAAAAGATATTAAATAAAGATACTAGTGTAAAGGTATTAGATAGAATTGATTTAAATAAAACATTATTGGAAAAAAATGATTGTTATAATGATTATTTGACATCTAATTATGAATTAAATTTTAACGTTGAGGCTATTCAAGCAGATAGTAGGGCGATAAAAGAATTGTGGCCAGATTCACCAGTAGTTCCTGAATAGAAATAAAAATTTAAGGAGGAATCATCATGAAAAAGACTTTATATATATTATTAACTAGTATATTAATGATTTTAGGAATAAAAGTTAATGCTTTAGAAAATAAATTATACTTTACTAGTACTGGTGATAGACTTTTTTATAAAACTCAATTATTTGATGATAAAGTATTTATGAAACATATTGATATGGTTCCTGGACATGAGTATAAAGATGAACTCTTGATTGAAAATGGAACACAATATACTTATAAATTATATATGAAGGTAAAAGAACGTGAACAGAGTATTAAAGCAGATGAATTACTAGATAATATAAATATGAAGATAACTTTAGATGGTGAAGTTTTATATGATGGTAAAGCTAAAGGGGGAGATGAAAATTCAACTGGTGTTAATTTACAAGAAGCAATCTATATAGGTGAATATAAGGAAGATAGTGCTAGTAAAATAGAAGTAATTACGGAGTTAGATAAAGGATTCTCTGATACAACAAATGATGAGTTATCATATATTGATTGGGAATTTTATGCTGAATATAATGATTTAATAATACCGATAAATCCAAGTACTGGGGCTAATATGGATAAGTACTTGAAAATTATTTTAGTAAGTTTAACAATAGTATTTATTTTGATATTAGGTTATATTTTCTTAATAGAAAAAAGAAGAATTAAAATAAAAAGAATGTAAAAGTAAAAACGCGGAATACAAATGAAATAACTACAACTACAAAAAATAAAATTTCTATATATGATAAGTTAAAAGATAAAGATTTTTAAAAAATTAGATTCTACAAATATAAAATATTAAATTACAAGTATAAAAATATTAATAATTCTATAACTATAAAATACTATTAAAACTATTAAGATAAATTTGTATTCCGCATTAACTTATAATAAATGCTTATTTTAATTAAAAAATATAAGATAGATTTCTTTAATAAAAAATAAAAAAAGAATTTAATATAGTGAGTTATTAATAAAAAAATTAAGTAGAAGTAAAGGTAGGGATATTTTGTGATATATAAAAAAAGTAAAATTATTATGGTCTTTGTTTTGTTTTTTATTTTTGTATCTTTTGTTTTAAAAACAACATATGCATTAGAAGATAATAATTTTAATACTGTAAGTGATATTGATTATCAAGAAGATATTTCTAATATAAGGAATCCTGAAAGAGGGTTTTATGAGCCGTTAAATTATAATTTAAAAGAAAGTGGTAACGAAGTTATAGATTCATTACCTGACAGTCATTTATTTCATTTAAGAGTTGGTATAGGAGCTTTTTCTAGTAATGGTAAAAATAGTCAAGATATTAATATAACTGATGATGCTTTAAAGGCTTTAAAAGATATTTTGACTAAGGTTAAGAAAAATAATGGGTCAGTTATTATTCGTTTTTCTTATGATGATTTTGAAGGTAAATCTAATACGGAGCCAGCTTCAATGAATGTTATATTAAAGCATATTGAACAATTGGGTAAAGTATTATTAGAAAATAGAGATGTTGTTACATTAATTGAAATTGGTTTTATAGGTCAGTGGGGGGAACTACATGATAGTACATTGGTAACTAATGATAATATATCTTTAATTGTAGATAAACTTTTAAGTGTTACTGACTGTAAAATAAGATTATCTTTAAGAACGCCTAGTCAATATGCTTATTGGAAAGGAATAAATGATATTTCTAAGATAAATAATGATATATCAGAAAATGGGACAAAAGCTTATTTAGTAGGAATATATGATGATGGGTATTTAGGCAGTGAAAGTGATTTAGGTACTTATATAAATAGAGAGATAGAGGTGGCGTGGTTAAATAATCAAGCAAAACATGCTTTTTTTGGAGGAGAATTATCTTTAAATTATAATTTTGGTGGATTACCTTTAAATACTATAGAATTTATCCAAAAAGAAGGTTATTTAACCCATACTACTTATTTGAATTCTCAATGGACTGATGCAGTTATTAATTCATTTAAGATAGCTCCTTATGTTGGGGATAATGAATTATATAAAAATTCGACCGCTTATGAATATTTAGATAATCATTTAGGATATCGTTTTGTGTTAAGAAATTCGGCTTTAACAAATAATATAGGTATTGGGGAATATTTAAATATTAAATTAAAAATTGAAAATGTTGGTTTTGCTAATTTAATAAATGATAAAATTGTTTCTATTGTTTTATCTAATGATCAGAATGTTTATGAAATAAAAACAAATATTGAACCCACTAATTGGGATTCTTTAAAGATAAATGAAGTGAATATGTCTTTAGATTTGCCTGCAGATATAGTAAAAGGTAATTATAAAGTTTATTTAAGAATCTCTAAATATGCTAATTTAGAGAATGATGGGAATTATCATTGCATTAGAATGGCTAATAAAAATATTTATGATAGTGAAATAGGAGCAAATTATATAGGGGAAGTTAATATATCTGCAAAGGAAGATATTTCTTCGCCACCAACTGGGGAATTTATATCTTATATATTAATAGGTTTTAGTTTATTTGTAGCATTAATTATATTAGTTCTGGCTAATAGGAATAAAAGATTTTATAGAGTATAAAATTTTAATTAATTTGAATGGTTTGAGTGTTAATTTACTTGAACTTTTTTATTTTGATAAATAATGATTTTTATAAAATAAAAATATTGATAGAAATAAATTTTTAATATAATTTTTTGCTATATA
>CANDCB010000169.1 GCA_947383065.1 uncultured Bacillota bacterium
TAAGGTACCGTGACTGGAGTTCAGACGTGTGCTCTTCCGATCTTAAAAAAATAAACGCCTTTTGAAATTTTTTTATTTTTGTTTAAGTCTTCAATTCCCCAAAAATTATAGCGACGATAGTTATTTAATTTTGCATATTTTATCATTTCCCATTGGAGGGCATATTGACCATAAAATTTTTTAAATTCTTCTAACGAGCCGCCAAACATGTATATTATTTCATCTCCGTATAAAATAAACATCCCAACAGCTATCGGAACTATATTACCATATTTCTTTTTAATTTCTAAAATTTCGTTTATTTTTTCTTGTTCTTCTAAAGTATTAAGGCAAAGATTACAATCAAGTTCACATATTTTAAAAACACATTTATCTTTGAAAGCATCATACATTTTTTGATAGTAATTTAAATCTTTATATTTTAAGCCTTTTTTTAATAATGTATCTTTGACAATTACACTAAATAAATTTAGCTCATTATGATTTAGATTTCTTATTTTCAACTTATATTTATTTAAAGCTTTTTTTATATATCTTTTTGTACTATTTCTTAAGTTATTTTCTAAAAAAAAATAATCTGTTTTTAGAACATCTAAGCAATAAATCCATTTTACTTGATTACTATATTTATTTATTTTAAAACCTAATTTCTTTAAATTTTTTTTTACTTTATAATTATTAATGCCATCTATTTGTTCCCCTTCTTTATTTCTTGTAACATTAACTATATAAGGATCAATAATTAATTTAAAAGCTTTTTTTTCTTTTAAAAATTTTTTTAAATTAGAAACCATGAATTTTAATAAAGGCAAATTTTCATAATCTAAAATAAATCCTTTATAAGCTTCATAAGCTTTTTTATTACCAAATTTTTGTTTTGTTTCAGCAATCAAACTTCCAGCTACAATTTTATTATTATCTTTTACGCCAACTAAATAAACTTCACGACCTTCAGATTTAAAAAAATGGTACATCGAAGAAGTTTGCATAAAATTATGTTCTGGTCTTGTTATTACAAAATTAGCAAATTCTTCTTCAGTAATTTCCATAAATTCCATTAAACCACCTATAATATTTTACGTTTAAGGAACAATATTGTTATTTACTTTAAAAATTTTAAAAAATTAAAAAAGTTATTTTAAAATAACTTTTTATGTAATTAATATAATTAAATTTTATTTTAGTTATATGAAGCAATTTTATTTTGGTATTCTTCAACAATTATATTATAAGAAGTATATTCTTTTAAGTTAACAAGATTATAGACATTAAGATAATCTTTTAAGACTTTATCTATTTTTATATAAACATCTAATTTTTCTTGTTCATTTAAATCTTTTACAGTGCTTTCTATTTTTTCAATGTCTTTTTCTAGTAAAAATATAATATCTTCTAAAATTTTATTTTTAAAAAGCTGGGACTTTTCATAATAAGTATTCGAACTTTCTATTTTATTAAAAGTTTCATAAGACTTATTATAATCGTTTTGATTATAATATTCTATTCCTTGATAATATATTGAACTGTCATTATAAATTTTATCTAATTTTTTAAGTAGATTGTCATAATCATTGTCTTTTAAACCTTTTATATTTAAATTAGCATCACTAATTATTACTTTAGCATGTAAATCAGTAATTAACCTTTTATATTTAGAACTTACTTCTTCAAAATCTCCTAAATTTCTTATATCTTGAGATAAATATTCTTCAATCCATTTAACTCCATATTCATTAATTTTAGTTTGAGCATTTTTAATTTTATTGCTATCTTTTTTGATAGAAGTTAAAATATCTAAAATTTCCTCATAATTATAATCATCATGATACGTTGTTAAAGCATTATCTAAAAGGATTAAATAATTACCTTTCAAGTTATTGTTAAAACTGCCATAAATAATTGATATTAGTACAATTATAGAAATAATTAAAGATATTAGGCAAGCAAAAAATAAGGGTTTATTATGTTTTTTAACACTTTCTTTCGCACTTATTTTCTTTTCTTCATTTATTATTTCTTTATTTTTATCGGTAGTTTTTAAATCATTATCCTTTTTGGAAATATTTATTTTTTCGTTATTTTTATCTGGGTTAATATTTTTATTTTTTTCTTTTAGACTGTCATTATTTTTAGATTCTTTAATTATCTTTTTAATCTCACTATTTTTAACTTCTTTTTTAGGATAATTTTCTTTATCTTTTAATTTTGGTAATTCAATATTGTTATCCTTTATGTTTTTGGATTCACAATTAGGACATGTCTTCATATCACTTAAAAGTTTCTTCCCACATTTTGGACAATTCATGCTAACCACACCCTTTATTATTAATATAATAACACATATTTTTTATAAAGTTTAGTTACTCTTTACAATTTGTTATATTTTTTTCTATTTTAATGGTATAATTTAAGAGAGCCTATAGTCGTTCTCGATAATAGTCTTTTTTTATTTTGGTAAGGAGGTATGAAAAAATGGCTAAATATGTATTTGTAACAGGTGGAGTTGTTTCTGGTCTTGGTAAAGGAATAACGGCATCTTCGATTGCTCTATTATTGAAATCACGAGGTTATAAGGTTTTTATGCAAAAATTTGATCCTTATATTAATGTTGATCCAGGAACAATGTCTCCATATCAACATGGTGAGGTTTTTGTTACAAGTGATGGTTCTGAAACTGATTTAGACTTAGGACATTATGAACGTTATATTGACTGCGAGCTTAATTATACTTCGAATATGACAATGGGAAAAATATTTGCTTCAGTTATTGAAAAAGAACGTCGTGGAGATTTTTTAGGTGGAACAGTACAAATAGTTCCTCATGTTACTAACGAAATTAAAAATCGTATTCATGAGGCAGCTCATACATCAAAAGCAGATATAATAATCACAGAAATTGGTGGTACTATTGGAGACATTGAGTCGGAAGCTTATTTAGAAGCGTTAAGACAAATGCGCTTAG
>CANDCB010000170.1 GCA_947383065.1 uncultured Bacillota bacterium
CCAATAGGTGGTGCTACTGATGTTAATAATGTTGGTTTTGTAGCAGCTAGTTCAGAAACACCTAAAAGAAGAAAAATCCAATTGTAAAAGTTATTATTATACTAGTAATTTTAGTGTTATTAGCTCTTGTTGGTTATTTTGTTATATATCCTTATATTATGAAAACTTATTTTAGTGATCCAATGAATGTTTATGAAACAACAATTAAAGAAGCATTTAAAGGTATTAATAATACGACTAATACCATTATTCATAATAAAGGAATATATTCTTTGGAAGCATCATTTGATAGCAATATTGAAGATTTAAAAGAATTTGGTGGTTATACTTATGGTATAAATTTTGGAATTGATCCTACTAAGAAAAATATTCAACAAGGACTTTATATTAAAAATAATTCGACAAATGTTGAACATAGTTATTATAGTTATTTAAAAGATAATAAATATTATGATAAATATTCTAGTTATCGTGATTATATTTATTTAGGTGAAGCTAATTCAGAGGATATAGATAATTTCTTTAGTTCAATAGATATTGATAAACTATTTGATTTTTCTAATAATTTGAATAATGATGAAATAACATATATTAGTGATAAAATTGCGACATTAATAATAGAAAGTATTAATAAAGATAGATTGACGCAAGAAGATGCATCTATAAGTATTAATGGTGAAAGTCTTAAAGTTACTAATAATAAGTATGAAATAGATTATGATATAGCTAAAAATATGTTTGAACATATTAGAAATGGTTTAAAAGATGATGAAAAAGCTATACAAATTATTTCAAAATTAACAGAAGAATCTACATCTGATATAAAAAAGACAATTGAATCTATGAAATTTCCTGAAAAAAGTGAAAGTAATAGTAATGTTGTAAATATTAATATCTATACATATGGAAATAAGAATGAAATTATTGGATTTTCTATAAACGATAAAGATGAAAATATAAATATTTATTATTATAATAAAAATGGTGTGGCTGAAGGAAAAATAACCAGTAATTATAAAAATACTAATCAACAAAATGAAATGGTAGTTATAAAATTAACTTCTATAAAAGAAAGTAATGGAACTAAAATAACATTATTCTATGATGATGAAGATATAACAGATTCTAATAAAGGAACTGAATTATTAACTTTAAATATAAAATCTTGGGATGAAAAAGGCTTTAATATAGACTATAAGATAAATATTGAAGATGAAAACTTTAATGGTAATTTAAAATTTTCGCAAGATATTTCAAATGAAAAAGTAAAATTTAGTTTAGATTTCTCATTAGAAAGTGGTAATGAATTTATAAAGGTAACTACAAGTTTAAATGAGGATTGGACTAGTGAAATTGCTAATATTAATACGAGTACTGCACAGCAATTAGGTGAAGAAGAAATTTCTATTTATAAAAATGAATTTATGAATGCTTTAAAAGAAACGCCAATTGGTAAAGCCTTAACTACTGTATCGAATGATTATGATAATACAATTGGTGATTATTATACAAATAATTATCCAAATAATTCTACTTCTTCTAATGAGCAAATTGTTTCAGGTAGTGAAGAAAAAGATAATATATAATGTTCACATATGTTTAATATTATTTAAATTTTATAATATAAAAAATCTAGAACAAATCTATATTTTTTTTGTATATTTTTTGATATAAATAAAATAAATATTTATATTTTACTTTATTTATTAAGTTTCTTATATTTTTGATTATGAAATTTTTTAATTAAAATAAAAAAGAAGAAAATGTTTTTGAAGTCATTAATTCTTCTTAAAACTATTATTTTTTCTTAACTTCTTTTTTATCTACTTTTTCTTTTTTAGAAGGTATCTTTTTTTCTTGTTTTATTTTATCATCAGAAATTTTTTCTGGTTTTGGTATAGCTGCTTTACGTGATAGATTTAAACGATTACGGTTATCATATCCTTCTGCTTTAACGATAATTTCATCTCCTACTTTAAACATACTTGATGGCTTATCGACTCTTTCCCAAGCTAATTGTGAAACATGACATAATCCTTCACAGCCTGGCCATAATTCAATAAAACAACCAAAGTCTTCAACTTTAACAACTTTACCTGTATAAATTTCTCCTTCAATAACTTCTCTAGCTACAGCTTCAATCATTTCTTTAGTCTTTGTAATAATATCTTGATCTTGATGATAAATTAATACAGTACCATCATCTTGTAAATCTACTTTAACCGCATTAACATCATTTACTGAATTAACATGAGAGGCATCTAAAATTATCTTAGTAATCATATCGCCACCTTTACCGATTACATCTTTAATTTTATCAGGATTAATATGTAAAATTTCGATTTTAGGAGCATATTTTGATAATTCTTTACGTGGTTCTGATATAACGCTTTCCATTACATCTAAAATTTCCATTCTAGCTTCTTTAGCTTGAGCTAATGCTTCTTTTAATATTTTTTCTGTAACACCTTTAATTTTTATATCCATTTGTAATGCCGTTATACCTTTACGTGTTCCAGCCACTTTAAAGTCCATATCTCCCATATGATCTTCTAAACCTTGTATATCAGTTAGTACAGTATGTTTTTTGCCATCTTCACTAGTAATTAACCCCATGGCAATTCCAGCTACAGGAGCTTTAATTGGTACTCCAGCAGCCATTAAACTTAAGCAACCAGCACAAATTGTCGCTTGAGATGATGAGCCATTAGATTCTAAGATTTCAGATACAACACGAACAGTGTAAGGAAATTCTTTTTCATCTGGCATTACTTGTAACAAAGCTCTTTCGCCCAAAGCACCATGACCGATTTCCCTTCTTCCAGGCGAACCATATCTTCCTACTTCTCCAACTGAAAATTGTGGAAAATTATAATGAAGCATAAAACGTTTAGTTGCTTCTAATCCTAAACCATCTAGAATTTGGTTTTCTTCTAATGATCCTAAAGTAGTAG
>CANDCB010000171.1 GCA_947383065.1 uncultured Bacillota bacterium
CCCCCCCACCACGTCACACTCTTTCCCTACACGACGCTCTTCCGATCTCATTGGTTCGATAATAGATTCTCTTATTTTTTCTAATACTTTATTCATGATTCACCTCTTTAACTAATAATAAAAGTGGGAAGTTACGCCCACTTAAATCTGATAATTTGATTATACCATAATTTTAAAAATATGCAACTTATATGTTAAGACCAAAAAATGGAGAGTTTATCTCATATAAAATATTTTTTAAAACTAAGAAGAATAAACACTGGTTATCCCAAAATAATCTTCCATAGTTAGCCAATCGCCATTATTGTATAGTTTAGAAGCTAAATCATTTCCAACATATCTAAAATGCCAAGGTTCGTATTTATAGCCTGTTTCACTACTTTTACCTTTAGGATATCGTAGAATGAAGCCGTATTTATAACAATTTTTGGCAAGCCATTTTGCTTCAGGGGTATTAGCAAATGTATCATTGATTATATTAACATCAAAAGCAAGGCCTGATTGATGTTCAGAATGTCCTGCTCTTGCAGAGTAAGTATCAGCATTTGCTTTACCATCTTTGTTAACATAATTATTATACAATCTATTTTGAGTATTATAAGATCTAAAGCCACTTGAAATGTAGATATTTAAACCATCTAAAGTGGCAGCACTTTTCATTTTATTAAAGTTTTTTGTGGTTTCACTAGTTAACGCATTACCATAATTAGATGGTAATGAATAAGTTTTATTAACTACTAGATAACCATCAATATAAGTAATACCATTTTTAGTTATACCTTTAAAACCTTTTTTTGTTGTAAACTCAGTTGGGTCTTTAGTAGTATTAGCATTTGAATTGTTATTTTCTTTATTATTGTTATTATTCGTTGGGTTATTTAAATTAATATCATTATTATTTTCTTTTGCTTTAACTTTCAATACAAATTCTTCTTTTGCTTCATTACCACTTGAATCTTTAGCAACATAATAAAGATGGTATTCTCCAGCCTTACTCATATTATATTCTCCTTCAATTTTCAAATCTATATTTTCTGAGGAGTTATCACTTACTTCGGCTTTATCAATTAAGTTTACATTTTCACCTTCAAAGATTTCAATTACTTTATCATATTTTATAATAGGTTTTTCAGTATCTTTTACAATAACTTTATAAACAAAATCTTTATTTTTACCAAAATAGTCTTTTACTAATATTTTTACATTTACTTCACCTATTTTAGATGTATCTATTAAAACTTTTTCTGATAATATTTCACCATTTTTTATTTTAACATTATCTAGATTATATATTTCTTCTTTAAGTGAAACTTCTACTATTTCATTATACTCTAGTTTTAATTTTTTAGAATTAATAAAAATAACTGTTATCCCTAAGAAAAATATTATCAGTAATAAAATTACTAAAAAAGATTTTTTTACTCGCATATATTTAACAACTCTTTTCTTTTATTATTATATCTCTTTTAAATAATTCATGCTACTTTTTTATAAATTTAAAAATTTCGTGATATAATTATTTAGGAGGTAAAAGAATGAACGAGTTAAAAATAAAAGGAATTTATAAGCACTTTAAAGGTGATCATTATTTATTAGAAGATATAGCTGTAAGTAGTGATGATGGAGTTACTCCATATGTTATATATCGTAAACTTTATGGTAATGGTTCTCTTTATATAAGAGAACAAAGTGATTTTCTTGGAGAAGTAAATCATGAGAAATATCCTGATGTTAAACAAAAATATAAATTTGAGTTACTAACTGTTGAAAGTAAAAGAAAATAAAAAACTACTTCATAAAAAGTAGTTTAGACATACTAATTATTCAGTATGTCTTTTTTTTAAATAACTAATATATTTTTTATATTTTAAAAATTCTTTGTTTTGGTTATCTATTTCTAAAACATAATTTATTTTGCCATAAAGAGAATTTAAATATTTATTAGTTGTAAATTGATAATTTATTTTAGATAAATGACTTTCTAAGCCATATTTTTCTATGAAGTAAATTTCTTGTCTTATTTTATTGCGATATTTTCTTGGAACATTTACTTTTTTATTGACAACTAAACCAGTGACATTCTGCTGCTGTGAGGAACTAATAACATGAATTTTTTTGTTATTAATTTTTAAATTTAATTTATAAAGCATTTTGCGAACTTTAGAAATAATTTGGCGAGGATTAAAATCACCGGAAAATGTCATATCATCAGAATATCTTGTATAATTTATTTTTCTTTCTTGACACCAAGATCCTAGTTCTTCATCAAATTCTTTCATAACTAAATTAGAAATATACGATGAAGTTGGTGCGCCCTGAGGTAGTCTTGACTCGTACGTGCAAATGTATGTTAATAAATGGCCAACTTCTTTAGGAAAATATACTTCATTAAAACAATTTTTATAAACTTCATAAAAACCTATACTGTCAAAGAAGTCGATAATGTCTAATTTTAAAATCATTTTTTTATTAACATGAGATGTAGCATTATCTTGAAGATGGATTCCTTCTTTATAGGCTTTGGCGTATTTAGAAATGGCTTTATAATTTAAAATATTTTCTAAGATTCTTCTTTGAACCATTTTTAATAAAGGACTAGGAGCGTAAATTGTACGATATCCACCACTTCTTTTTTTTATTTTATATACCTGATAATTTTTATGAATTGTATTACTTAATGTATAAAGAAGTTTTACTTTCTTATTATCAGGAAGTAAGTTATCAATTAAATCAAGAGATAGTAAATAATCAATAATTTCTTTTTTAGTTAGATTAATCATCACTACCTCCTAACAAGAGCGATACTTTCGATATTGTAATATGGAAATGAACTTTAGCGCTTTAGCGCTGTCTACACGAAGTTGTAGGTAAGTTCCTTGGAATATTACGATTAATCTTATAATTAACTTTGAC
>CANDCB010000172.1 GCA_947383065.1 uncultured Bacillota bacterium
CATTACCCTTGGGTGTTACTGCAGAAGTAGTAAATTTAGAAATTCTAAAAAAGAATCGAAAATAAAAGAAGGAAATCAAAATCAAAAAAATGATTTCTTTTTTAATAGAATTTAGAACAAAAATTAATTATAATAAATAAAGAAAAGAGTATTATAATGAAAACATTGATTACACTAACCAATAAACAATTAAAGTTAAATAAAAAAAGAACCAAAACGACTTTAATAAGTATCATTTTAACATCAATGTTGTTATTCTTTATTGGTATAGGTGCCTCTACAATAAGAAAACAAAACATCACGGAAGCCTTAAAAAGTAGCGGCGATTTCCATGTTCAATTTGAAGATTTAGACTATCAATCTATAAAAATTTTACAAGAAGACAAAAAGATAAAATCAATTAAATGCACCCAGAAAAAAGAAGAAATTCCCATTAAATTAAACAATAACGAAGACACCGTTTTAAACATTTTTACCTACAATGAAGAGCTAAAAGAATATGTAACCCTAATAAAAGGAAGCGAGCCCCAAAATAATAATGAAATCCTAATATCAAACAATCTGGCTCAAGAAATGAATCTTGATCTTGAAGGAATGATTCATAACTATAAAATAGTTGGAATTTATAACGAGAATAAATTAATTCAAGAATACCATTATGATACGTTAAAAAGCATTTATAAACCTGTAGCCTTCACAAAAGAGTTTCTGGATCAATCTAACGCTCATACTTATTTTTTTATTACCTATAAAAGTTATTTTAATATTTATGATAAAATTGAGAAGACCGCTACTAAGTTAAATTTAGAACGTGAAGTGAAAAACAAAAGTGAATCTTTTAAAAATACCAACATAAATACGAGCTTATTAGTGGCTTATGGAGCGTATCAAAACAAATTAGATCAATTACGTATTTATTTCTATTTAGGGATTGTTCTATCTATTATGAGTGTTTTTTGCTTTTTAATCATTTACAATTCATTTGAAATTTCCCTAATAGAAAGAAAAAAGGAACGAGGAAGACTAAAATGTATAGGAGCCACAAAAAAACAGATTTATAAAATGCTCCTTTATGAAGCTAGCTTAGTAGGATCCTTAGGAATCATAATTGGTTTTGGATTAAGCTTAGGGCTAATGGAACTCATTCTTTTATTTATAAATCAAACATTAAAAACAATATTACCGCTTCCATTTAAATTAAATTTAGAAATCTCTTTTCTCATTTTCTCCGTTTTATTTATCATCCTAACCATTTTTCTATCCGTTAGAAAACCCGCCAAAACAGCAAGTCATGTTCCACCCATTCAAACAATCAGAAACACCGAAACCAATTTAAAAATAAAAAAATTCAGTTATCCCCTAATAAAAAAAATAAGTGGAGCCATTGGAGAACTGGCTTATAAAAACATTAAAAGAAACAGTAATAAATTCTTGCTCATTACCACCTCGCTAACCATAAGTTTTGTTTTATTTATCGTTGGCTCTACTTTTATAAATTATTTTTTAGAACAAACAAAAAACACCTTTCATCATTCTTTTGATATAGACATTACTTTATTTGATAATGAGGAAAAAGACAATCAAAAAATTATTGAAGAAATTAAAAATATAAAATTAATGGATGACTATGTAGAATCAAAAATAGCTTTTCTTTATTTTCAAGGGGAAGAAGAATTTCTTAACCCAGAGTATTTAAATCAAAACCATCATTATCATACTCTTTCTTTAGTAGGTTTAGATGAAGAAAATTATCAAAAATATAAAAAAGAATTAGGATTAAAAGACGACCGAATGATTCTGTATAACTTAAAAGAAATTGAAAAAAATAATGAAAGCGAAACAATTGAAGCCTTTAAAGACAATCTGGAAAGAATAAAAATTTGTGAAATAGAAATCCAGGACCAAGAAAATACAACTCAGTATATTACACATGAGCCGTATTTAACTTTAGAAAATCTATACTTAACCAATAAGAATTACTTAAACAAATTTAATACACTGACGTTAGTTGTAGACTTAAAACAATTTAATTATCTAGTCACCAACTTTATTAGTAAAAATACCAAAAATTTTAGTAGTATCACCAATGAAACGTATGAAGACTATTTAAAGAAATATTGGAAAATAGAAATAAATAGTCGAAAATTTAAAAAATTAGACGATGAAATAAATCAAATTGTAAAGAAATACGCCTCAAATCATATTCAATATGAAAATCGAGCACTAGAAAATTACGAAATCTATTTACTTTACCTTGTTATAAAAGGTCTCCTTTACTTCATTCTTTTATTTATAGCATTAATAAGTATTTTAAGTATGTTTAATACCCTAAGTTCAAACATCAACCTAAGAAAAATGGAATTTTCGATTTTAAGAAGTCTAGGAATGAGTCAGAAAAATTTAAACAAAATGATTCAACTCGAAAGTTTCTTTTTAATAATTAAAACGTTAATGATAGGCCTACCGATTTCTTTAACTCTAATTTATCTTCTAATAGAAGTTTCGAAATTAAATAGCAAAAAAAATGCACTAATCATGCTTTTTCCTACAAAATACCTAATACTTGCAACATTATGTGTTTTAGTTATCATTTTAATAGTGATGAGGTACAGTGTTAAAAAAATAAAAAATACCAATATTATTGAGTCCATAAAAAATGAAAATATTTAGTGAATTATTTATAATTAATAGTATAATAAAAGAAATCTTAAGAGGAGTAAAAAGTTTATGAATCAAGAAAAATTTGGTCAATTAATTAAAGAAATAAGAAAAACAAATCATTTAACTCAAAAACAATTGGCTGAAAAATACCATGTAACATTCCAAGCCGTCAGCAAATGGGAACGTGGACTATGACCTTACAAATGACACAAAATAAAAAAATACAAG
>CANDCB010000173.1 GCA_947383065.1 uncultured Bacillota bacterium
AGGAAAAAGAATATCTTGTGGTTTTGATTCCATTGACGAAGTTGATGGCAAATTAAGAGTAACTTTTGGCATAGCTACAGGTATTCTAGATTTAGAAGGTAACTTTATTATGGACAGCATCGAAGGATATGCAAACAAACCAAAAACATTTTTAGATAGACTATTTAATAGAAGTTAAAGATTAAAAACAGCTTAATGCTGTTTTATTTTTATTCCATCTTTTTATTATTTATGATAATATATTATTGTATATAATAAAGAGGTGGGCTTATGTTCGGTAAAATAAAATTTATTTCAGGAAATGTAGCACATGTTGAAACCGTAGCTAGTGCTGAAGAAATGGGCGATTTAATGAATGTCCACGTTGTTTTTGAAGCTCCTGATCAAGCAATTTTAGGTGAAGTAGAAGAAGTAACTGACGAAATAATTAAAATTCGCTTTTTAGGTGAATTTATGAATGGCAAATACGTTAGTGGTGTTATTAGAAAACCAGTCTTATCTAGTTTAATAAGGACAATAAACGACCAAGAATTAAGTGCCATAGTTGGAATTTATAATGATACCACATTCAAATTAGGAAGAAGCTCCATATACACCAATTATGAAGTTTGTGTTGACATAAATAATTTATTTGCTAATCATATGGCCGTATTTGGCAATACTGGTTCAGGTAAATCATGTGGTGTTGCAAGGCTTGTTCAAAACATATTTTCTAATCCTAATTTAGTTTCTTATAATGCCAATATTTTTATTTTTGACGCCTATGGCGAATATAAAACAGCATTTAAAGATTTAGGTAAACTAAATCCTAATTACACATATAAATTTATCACAACCAACATCCAAGAAGATAGTGACTATGAATTAAAAATTCCTTTTCATTTGCTAAACTTAGATGATTTAACAATAATGTTACAAGCAGATAAACATAGTCAAATTCCTATTTTAGAAAGAGCTTTAAAATTAACTAGAATTTTCAGTAAAGATGATGAAGTCGCTGAAAAATATAAAAATCACTTAATTGCCAAAGCTTTAATTGCTATACTATATAGTAACCAAATTACCGCTAATAAAAAGAATGAAATATTTAAAGTCCTAGAAGTATGTAAAACAAATGACTTTAATTTTGGCAGTGTAATTCAAGGTCTAGGGTATACAAGAACCTTATCTGAATGTTTCGAAATAGATAGTAATGGTAATTTTGGTGAATCAGTTCTTATTACTGAATATATTTTAAATCACATAGATGAAGAAATGGAAATGACTATTGAACCAACGAATGCTTTTTATTCAATGCGAGATTTTGCTGCTGCCCTAGAATTTACCCTAATTAGTGAAGGATTTCAAAATAATGAACAATTATATGACGATTCAATGTTATTAAAAGTTCGATTAAATTCCATGATTAATAGCAGAATTGCTAATATTTATAAATGTGATAGTTACGTCCCTGTAGAAACATATATCGCTTCATTAGTGGCAGTTGGAAACAAAAAAGCTCAAATTATAAATATGAATCTAGAAGATATCGATGATACTCAAGCCAAAATAATTGTTAAGATAATAGCCAGAATATTCTTTGACTTTTGTAAGACTCGTCGTAACCGCGCGCAAATACCTTTCCATTTATTTTTAGAAGAAGCCCATCGCTACGTAACAAAAGATTCTGACTTATTCTTGATTGGTTATAATATCTTTGATCGTATTGCCAAAGAAGGACGTAAATATGGAGTCTTGCTTAATATAATCTCTCAAAGACCAGTAGAAATCAGTGAAACAGTTATTGCTCAATGTAGTAATTTCTTAATCTTTAAAATGACTCACCCTAAAGATATTGAATATATTAGAACAATGTTGCCAAACATTTCTGCTGATGTTATTGAAAAACAGAAAATTTTACAACCTGGTAACTGCGTTGGTTTCGGCGGAGCATTCAAACTACCAATGGTTATCAAAATGGAAATGCCTAATCCCGCGCCAAATTCTAATTCATGTGATGTTAATAATTGTTGGAAAGTTCAAGGAGCTCCAACTAGTACAAATAATACTGAAGAAAGTAATATATCAAACCCCAACGGCGGTGGACCAAATAGTGTACCAAACACTGCAAATATAGAAGCCCCAAGCCCCAATATAAACATAAATGGGGTAGTACCAAATTATCAAACACCTCAAAAACCAACCTTCTTTTAATAAAAGAATGAAGAAATTCATTCTTTTTTTATCACGTTAATAAAAAATTTTCCTTCCAAAATAAAAATGTGTACTTTTTACGCATTCAATGATATAATTAATCTAGAAGGTGATTTTTATGCGTATTTCTATATGTTTAATAGAAAAACGTCTTAAATTCTATTAATAAATCCTTCTTTTCAAAATATGAATTATTTAGAGTAGAAAATAAATAGTTAAGACTTATAAAACGGGAAGTTGTTTATAAGGCAAGATACTAATCGCTTATTTATTTTCGCATTCCGCTATGATAAATTAGAATTATATATCCTATTTTTTCATACGGAAAAGAAAGGATTTTTTTAATGAATAAGACAAAGAAAATGCTTTTAACAGCATTATTATTAGGTTCAACAGTTGTACTCGGTCGCATTTTATCTATTAGAACCACATTTATAACAATTGGTTTTTCTTTTGTACCAATCATGCTAGCAGCCATTATTTTAGGAACCAAACACACAATATTTATTAGCACTATTAGTGATATTATTGGAGCTTTATTGTTTCCAACTGGCAGTTACTTCATAGGATTTACTATTACAGCATTTTTAACAGGTTTAGTATATGGTTTAATTTTATACGATAAAAACGGCATAAAACTAAATAAGAAATTTTTTATTAAACTAATTATTAGTACATTAATA
>CANDCB010000174.1 GCA_947383065.1 uncultured Bacillota bacterium
GTGCTCTTCCGATCTGAAAAAATTTCAAGTCTTAACGCTTTTAATGATGAAAAGCATTCTTCATATAAAAAATAGGTGGTGTAAAGATGGACTTATTAGAACAAATAAAGGATTTAATTGATCAAGGCAAAACTTTAAAAGAAATTGCTAGAATTTTAAATCAAAATTATTCAGAAATAAAAAAAAGAATTGAAGAGCTAAATAGTTCTAATATTTTGAAAGATCAAAAAGAATATAAACGTTTAAAAAATAAAATGAATGAAAATAGAAATAATTGCTTTAAAGAAGCTGAAAGGAAAAATAAGAGTAAGCTGTCACCTGTTAGTAATTTAATAGGCACTATTATTCATTTAATCAAAAATGAAAAGATAAATGTAGAAAAGGGAGCTGAATTATTAAAAATAAGTCTACATACGATGCTTACTTTATTAATAGAAGAAAATCAGAGAACACCTAATCCAATTTTGCAAGATATCATAGAGAGATACAAAGAAAAAGAATTATTTTTAAGTAAAGATTATGCTTCTAAATCTTATGAATTTCAAAAAGAAATTGTGATGGTTGCTTTGACTTTTCGAGTTTCTAGAGAAAATATGTGTCGAGTCCTTCAAACCAGTTTAGAAGATATTGAGGGAGTGTATCGTCAATTTTCGAATTTAAGCCAATATTTTTATTGTTTAGAGGAAGAAACCGTTAATGAAAAAAAAGAATTAAAAGATTTAGCGTTTCATAAAGCATTGATGTATTTTAAAACACGTAAAGTGTATATACAAAATTTAGAAAAAGCCCAACAAAGTAACGATTCATTAAAAATAGAAGCCTATAATGAAAGATTAAAGGATTTAAGAAAAACGATTATGGATGCTTCAATTCATGAATTGGAATCTAAAACCTTGTTAGAAGCTGAAGAAATCAAATTGCTGATTGATTATCGAATTAAATATAGTTTAGGGTTAAATTATATTTGCTATAAATTTCCTATTTCTCATCATACCGTTGAAAAATATGAAGAAAGTCTTATTTTAACGGATGACACCAGTTATTATGAAGAAAAGCTAGGTTTTTTAAATCATAGATATGGACAAGTAGCGATGAGTTATTATAATGGAGTTAAAATAAAGTGAAATCCGTTTATATCCATATTCCTTTTTGCAAGACGATTTGTTCTTATTGTGATTTTTGTAAAGTTTTTTATGATGAGAAAAACGTGGTAAAATATTTAAATGTTTTAAAAGAGGAGATAAGAGATTTTTATAATGGAGAAGACATTGAATCGATTTATATTGGAGGAGGAACGCCTTCTTGTTTGCCGATTCCTTATTTAAAAAAATTATTTTCTTATTTCAGTCTTTTTAAAATTAATCATTTAAAAGAAGTAACCTTTGAATGTAATTTAAATGATATTACGGAAGAGTTGCTTTCCTTTTTAAAAGGAAAAGTGAATCGTTTAAGTATAGGCATTCAATCTTTTAATCCAAAAAAGTTAAAAATCATGGGAAGAAGTCATACGTTTAAAGAAGCTTTAAAAAAAATAACATTATGTCGACGTTTAGGTTTTTCTAATATTAATGTGGATTTTATGTATGGTTTTAAAGAAGAAACGCTTCAAGACATGAAAAAAGATTTAAAACGTCTTCTAAAGTTGAAACCCAATCATATTAGCACGTATAGTTTAATGGTTGAACCGAATACGCTTCTTAAAATTAATCATTATGAACGTTGCAGTGATGAAAGGGATGCTTGCTTTTATAAAGAAATTTGTAAATTGTTAAAAAAAGAAAAGTTTCAGCATTATGAAGTGAGTAATTTTGCTTTAAAAGGATATGAATCAGTGCATAATTTGCGTTATTGGAAAAATCAAGAATATTATGGATTTGGTGTTTCAGCATCCGGTTATGTAGAGAAAGTGCGTTATACGAATACACGTTCTTTAACTCAGTATATGAAAGGAAATTTTGTTAAAGAACGAGAAATTCTTACTAAAAAGGACATTATGGATTATCATTTGATGCTAGGGTTTCGTTTAGTTGGAGGTTTTTCGGTTGAAATGTTTGAAAAATTGTATCAAGTGAAGCTAGAAAGTGTTTATCCCATTAAGCCGTTATTAAAAAATAAAGATTTAATGTTAAAAAAAGGAAATATTTTTATAAATCCGGACAAACTATATGTAATGAATGAGATTTTAATTAAAATGATATAGAGGGTGGGATTTTGAAAAAACTTGTTTTATTCCTTTTTTTATTTTTTCCAAATTTTGTTTTAGCTCAGACGTTAAAACTTGATGATTTAAAAGTTTTAAATGGGAGTTTATCCCCTCAATTTGATGGACTTAATAATTATTATACGATTTCTTTAGAAAAAGACGTTATGGAAATCGTTTTTGATTATGAAGAAAAGGATTATACGGTTCAAGTCATTAATAATTATGATTTAGAAAATAATTCGATTGTTTTTTTAGAACTGACTCGAGAGGAAGAGAAAGCGAATTATGTTTTTCATATTTTAAAAGAAGAAGAGGAAATCGTTCAAAATGTTTTTAATGAAGAGGTGAATGAACCGACACCTGTTATGTATGAATATAAAATATTTGTTATTCCTACTGCTTGTTTTATTCTTATTTTTATTGCTTATAAGCTTATTTTTAGGCATCATAAAAAATAAATCATTCTAATATAGTTTATTAGGTGATTTTTTTTGAAATATATTGCTCATAGAGGGCTTAGAGAAAATAAATATGAAGAAAATACAATTAATGCTTTTTTAAATGCTATACAAAATCCTAATGTGTCTGGATTTGAATTTGATATTAGAGTCACAAAAGATAACTATTTTGTGGTGCATCATAATGCTTTTATTAAAGGGGATTT
>CANDCB010000175.1 GCA_947383065.1 uncultured Bacillota bacterium
GCTGATAAAAATATGGTTTATGACTTATCTCAAAACATAGCTATACCTTTAGAATTATGGCATGAATATTACCAACCATCTTTTATGATATCTGGGGAAGAATTTATTGAATTACAATTAAAAGCAATGGAAAAATATCATACTAGTATTAGTATGAATACAATAGAAGAAGTTAAAAGAGTATTAAAAAAATAGATATTAAAATTTATCTATTGTTTTATATTTATCTTCTTGATCATAAAACATTTCAGTTTTAAGTAGCCCAAAGAAATTTTCCATCATTCCATTATCCATGCTATTTCCTTTTCTAGACATACTTTGTTTTATTCCTTTGTTTTTTAATCTTTGTTGATAGGATTGATGTTGGTATTGCCAGCCTTGATCTGAATGAAAAATTAATCCTTCTAAATCTTTATTATCAAATGCTTTATTAAGCATATCATTAATTTGTTCTAAGTTAGGAGATTTGGATGTGTTATAAGAAATAACTTCACCATTAAAGCCATCAAGTATTGGTGATAAATAAATTTTTTCTCCTCGAAGATTAAATTCTGTTACATCTGTATACCATTTTTGATTTGTTTTATTTGCATTAAAATTTCGTTCAATTAAATTATCAGCTATTTTCCCAACAGTTCCTTTATAAGAAGAATACTTTCTTTTATTTCTTTTTAATGGTTTCAGTCCTAATTTGACCATAATTCTATATACTTTTTTATGATTTACATTATAACCCTGATTTCTAAGTTCTAATGTAATTCTTCGATATTGATAATGTCAATATTTTTTTGTAGGTTTTGGCTAAAATATTTTTGTAGGAAAACCTACAATTTTATTTTAGCATTTTTTAATAAAATGATAGTAAATTAAACTTCATCATTTTCTGGTTGTAATTCTAAAATTTCTTTGGTTCGATATGATTTTCCATTTATTGTAAAAACATGAGAATGATGTAATAATCTATCTAAGATAGCATTCGCAAGTACAGCATCTCCAAAGACATCTGCCCATTTGCTAAATGGCTGATTGGTAGTTATTATTGTAGTGCTTTTTTCATATCTTTTATTAATAAGTAGAAATAACATATTAGCTCCTTGCTTATCAATAGGAAGAAAACCCACCTCATCAATAATTAATACTTTATATTTAGAATATAATCTTAATCTATCTTCTAATCTATTTTCAAGATATGCTTTTTTCAAATTAGAAATTAAATCATTACAATTAATAAAATAAGTTATTTGTCTATTTTTAGCTGCTTCCATACCTATTGCAGTAGCAAGGTGAGTTTTACCTACGCCTGGGCTACCAACAAATAATATGTTCTCATGATTTTCTAAAAATCTTAAATTTTTAAATTCCAGAATCACATCTTTGTTTATGGATGGTTGAAATGAAAAGTCATAATCTTCTAAAGTTTTTTGATATGGGAAATTGGCTGTTCTAACACATCCATATATTGCCATATCCTTTAAGTGTTCAATTTCAAAATTGGTAAGTTCATATAATGATTCGACTATATCTTTTTTCTTATTATTAATTAAATCAATATATAAATCTAAATTATCTTTAAATTTATTTAATTTTAAAGTTTCTAAATTATTTAACAATCTATTGTAGTTGTTCATCTTCGTATAGTTCCTCCAATCTTTCTATTAATTTATCAATTGTTTCTATGATTTCTGGGACACTTTCTAAACAAGTTAGTATTTCTTCTTTATCAGTAATCATAGGATTACCAATCATATAGTTATATGCACCCTTGGAATAGTTTTTCAAATCAGATAAGTAATTACTGATTTGAATTTCGATATTTAATTCATATAATTTTCATTCATTTTTATTTCCTTCTTTCTTAGTATTTTTCTCTAATAATTCTAGATTCTTTTTAGCTAAAGCTTCAATGTCTTTTTCATCCTTATATGGCATTGAAGATAATAGTAATTCCTTATAATCAGAATCGTTATAGTTTATTTTTTGATTAGTTAAATAATGTGTTTGAACCAAAGTTGTGCTATCATAAATGTAAAGTTTATTATTATCAACTTTAATTTTTAAAGTTTTATTAATATACTTTGGTGAAACAGAGTATTGTGAACCTTTATAATAAATAAGAGAAGCACTATTCACTTTAACTGGTATATTGAGATTTAAATAGTTTTCAATTATTTGATTTGTAGGTAAAGGATCTAAATATTCTTTTTCTTTTTGATATAACATTATTGGTTTAACATTAGTTGTTGAATTTATTCTAGTATTAACTTTATTAGTAATTTTTTCAATGACTTTAATAATATCTTTTTCAGTTTCAAAGCTATTATTAAAGGGGATTAGCCATTTAATAAATTTATTTCTAACTTCTACTTTTCCCTTAGTATTTGGACTTCTAATTTTACATCTTTTACCATCAATATTAAAATCCTTCAAGAATGCTTTGAATTCATCACAAAAACTGTCTTTTGAATTATTAATTATACTAGACATATTATCTGTTAATATTTCTTTACTAACACCACCAAAGAATTTAAAACTATTAATTAAACATCTTATTACGTCTTCTCTAGTTTTGGTTACACTATAGTAAAAGTAATGCATACGACTATAGCTTAATTCTGCAGAAAAAACATTAAATTCAAATATTTCTCCATACTTATTAACCATAGTTATACTTTCAACCCAATCAAATTGAATTTGTTCTCCAATTTTTGTTTCAAACCTAGGAGTTCCTTTACTTTTTTTCTTAGGCTTTTTACCAGTCTTTCTAATATAATAAGTTAAGTTACTATAACTTCCTTTATAGTCATATTCTTCTTGTAAGAAGAAATACAATGAACTCACTT
>CANDCB010000176.1 GCA_947383065.1 uncultured Bacillota bacterium
CTAATATTAGATATCCTAATCCTGTTGGTGATTTTTCTTATTCTACAGAAAAACTTCAATCAACTATTAATAGTATGTTTGCTGTTAATGGCGAGGCATGGGATACATATTTAGATATTGTTGGTCATATTCATAAAAGTGGCTTTGATGCTTTAAAAGGAATCTGTGTGGTACCATCTTATACAAGAGATAGAGTAATGGATGGAGCATGGCATTTAAAAATTTATTTTGATGAAAAAGGTAATATTATGAATATGGTTTTGATGCCTTTAATAAAAAAAGATAAATTAGTAAAAATTACGGAAATGTTTTATGATAAAAAATTGACTAAAAGTATTTAATTTAAACATAATTTTTGTTAATGGGCATAATTTATTAATAAATGATTGACAATTTGTTGTTTGTAGGTTATAATTCTACTTGTTATTGAAAAGAAAGCGATGTATCCACATCCACCTGATTGTAGATAAGTTATGATAGGTTAAGAGCTAAATAAAAATTTGAAATTTTATTTTGTTTTTTAAGGGTGGATACTAGATGTTCGCCCTTTTTGATGTAAAAATATCAAGAACATAAAAGTGTGAGTTAGTTAAATTGTTCTTGTGTGGAGGTGCTAAGTATAGCAAAGGATAAAAATGAAATGCCAGTTAATAATCAAATTAAAGTGGCTGAGTTAATGGTAATTGGTCCAAATGGAGAACAGATGGGAGTTAAAAAGTTAGCAGATGCTTTAACTTTAGCTAATTATGCTGGATTAGATTTAGTATTAATGAGTGGGAATTCAGTACCAGCTGTTGGGAAAATTATGGATTATAATAAGTATCGTTATGAGAAACAGAAAAAACTTAAAGAGTCACAAAAAAAGCAAAGAGAAAGTAACAAAGATATTAAAGAATATCAATTGAGTCCTAATATTGATATACATGATTTTAATACTCGTAAGAAGAATGCTTATGAATATTTAGTTAAAGGACATAAGATTAAAGTTTCTATTCGTTTTAAAGGTAGAAGAATTGATCGCCCTGAGTTAGGAAAAGAAGTTATGTTACGCTTTGCATCAGAATTAAGTGAAGTTTCAGTAATTGAGTCACAGCCTAAATTAGAGGGACGTACAATGATTATGCTATTAGCACCTAAAAAATAATACAAAGAAAGAGGAAGTAGAGATTATGGGAAAATCTAAACAAAAAACACATAAAGCATCTAGTAAAGTTCTAAAAGCTAAAAAAAATGGTCAATTAGTATATAAAAAGTCAAACGGTAATCATATTACTGGTAAAGATTCTGCAAAAGCAGTAAGACAAAGAAGAACTAAAGGAGTTCTAAGTAAAGGAGATACTAGACGTCTAAAAGACTTTATCTAGTATGGAAAGGGGAGTAAGAGATGACAAGAGTTAAAGGCGGAAGCGTTGCTAAAAATAGAAGAAGAAAAGTATTAAAAGCTGCTAAAGGTTATTTTGGATCTAAACATAGATTATTTAAGACTGCTCAAGAGCAAACTTTCCATAGTGGAGCATATGCTTATAGAGATAGAAAACAAAATAAAAGAAATTTTAGAAAATTATGGATTCAAAGAATTAATGCTGCTTGTAGAGAAAATGACATTAGTTATTCTAAATTTATTAATGGTTTAAATAAAGCAGGGATTGAAGTTAATAGAAAGATGTTAAGTGCAATTGCTATTGATGATGCTCAAGCATTTACTAATTTAGTTAATATTGCAAAAGCAGCACAAGATGGTAAAACTGTTAAAAATGTTACTAAAGTTAAAGAGGTAGCTTCTACTAAAAAAGACGAAGTTAATAATGAAAAAGCAAAAGATTATTCTAAAATGACTGTTGCTGAGCTTAAGGAAATTGCTAAGTCTCAAGGAATTGAAGGCTATACTTCAATGAAGAAAGCAGATTTATTAAATGCTATTAAGTAATCATTTATGGTTACTTTTTTCAATAAAAATAGAAGATAAAATATTTTAATTATCTTCTATTTTTTTGTTTATAACGATTACTTTATTTTATTATAAACTTCCTCTAAGGTTAAATCATGTTTTTTTAAGTGGTAGTCAGGAAGTAAATGTAAATGGAAATGTTTTACTTCTTGAGCATCTTTATAGTTAATTGTAAAAGTTAATCCTTTAGAGTTTAAATTACTCATAATTTTAGTAGTTAATTCTTTAGCTATTTTATGGATATGTATTAATAAATCTTCGGGTAATAAGGTAAAATCTTCATAGTGTTCTTTTGGAATTATTAATATATGTCCATCAACAACTGGATTAATATCCATAAAAGCCAAAACTTTATCATCTTCATAAATTTTTTTAGAAGGAATTTCTCCTTTTATAATTTTACAAAATATGCAATTATTCATATATATAACCTAAAGTAATAGTATCAGAAATTTAAACAAAGGTAAATATAATTCATAATTTTTATTACTAGTGCTAATAATTGAATAAAGCTTTAAAATATAATATAATATTTTTAGAATAGAGGGACTTTTTATGATATTTTTTAAAAAATCTTTGTTTTTTTTGATTATAAGTTTATTTTTTTTACCTTGTTTAGTTAGTGCTATTACGGAATTAGGAGCTTCAACTCCTAATCCTATAGTTGGAGATAGCTTTTATGTTCAATTGGATGTTGAGTATAAAGATTATAAGGTAAGGGATTTTCATGCTATTGTAACTTATGATAAATCAGCTTTAGAGTTGGAAAGTGTTGTGTGGATTCAAAGTTCAGGAGAATATCGCGAAGCTGATGGTAAAATATATATTGACAAGAATGCTGGAATTGATTGGAATAGCGGGGCTGTT
>CANDCB010000177.1 GCA_947383065.1 uncultured Bacillota bacterium
ACTAGGTTTAATAACTCGTAAAGATGAAAATATTCAATTTAGTAAACATTGTGCACCATTTCTTTTTAGTACAGAAAGTCAAAGTGAAGTAAATAAAGCTGTTAATTATTTTGGAAAAGACGTTTTAACAGTTAACTCATCAGGTGACCAATACTTAGGAGCTTCATATTATGGCGCTAAGAATATTGAACTTTATGATATAAATCGTTTAACTCGTTATATAACTTATTTAAAAATAATTGCTATAGCCAATTTAAGTTATGAAGAATTTATTGACTTTTTTGTTCCCGTTCATAAAGAAGATAGTTATAATCCAAAATTTTGGGATTTACGTACTTTAAAAAAATTATTATATGCTTTACCTAAAGATGTCGCTTATTTTTGGGATAATATAATGTATTCTATTAAAAAAATAGGTTTTGGTGAATTTGTTTTTCCATTTCATAAACACGCTTTATTACAAAATGTTAAAAGTGGTATGCCTTTTTATGAATCAAAAGAAGAATATTATAAACTTCAAACCATTATTCGTAAAAGAAACCTTCCGACCATTCATGAGTTAGATATTTCAAGTCTTAGTAAAATAGTTAAATCTGATTTTGATATTGTCTATCTATCTAATATTATTGAATGTATGATTTGTAGAGAATTAGATAAATATCCCTTTGGTGCTTGTGAAAATTTAGTTGAACAAGAAGTTATTAAAAAAACTTTAAAAGAAGTTATGCCCTTACTACGTGATGATGGTACTGTATTAGTTGATTATCGCTCTAATACTAATAGAATATATTCAACAGACTATTTATTTTGTAATGATTTTTTTGATGTTACAGAATTTGAAAGTAAATTTCCACCTGATGTTTCTTTGGGTAAATACGCTCATACTGATTTAGCACTAACTTATAAGCCTAAAAGAAAAGGTAATATTTTAGACCATCTTTAAAATAATTTTATAACTTAAAATAAAAGTAATAAATAATAAATATTAATTTCTAAATCTAGAATAAAATTTATAAGTAAATACAAATTTATATATCTAGCCATAAAAAAGGAAAACTCTTGCTTTTTCTCTTATTTTATGCTAGTATCTTAGGTGCAATTATGTATTTTTATATATATAATTAGCTTAAGTGGGAGGGAATAAGCGGATTGCCTTTGACCACTTTCGCGAAAAAAATTTTTTAGGAGGTGTTTTTCGTGGCAAAAGAAGCCGTAAAGAAAATTAAATTACAAATCCCTGCTGGCAAAGCAACACCAGCACCACCAGTTGGTACAGTGTTAGGACCTGCAGGTATTAATTTACAAGAATTCTGTACAAAATTTAACGATGCAACTAGAGATAAAATGGGAGATATTGTTCCTGTTGAAATAAGTCTTTATGAAGATAGAACATTTGACTTTGTTCTTAAAACTGCCCCAGCTGGATTCTTAATCAAAAAAGCTGCTAAAATTCAAAAAGGCGGTACAAAAGGATCTAAAGATACAGTTGCTAAAATTTCAGTTGATGATTTAAGAGCAATAGCCGAAACAAAACTACCAGATTTAAATGCTTACGATGTAGATTCAGCAATGAAAATAATCGAAGGTACTGCAAGAAATATGGGTGTAGCTGTTGAAGGTTACAACGCAGATGATTCTGAATAAAAAAATAAAAAACGAAAAATATAAAATGATATAAAAAATCCGCTAATAAACCACAATTAGGAGGTAAAAGATGAAAAAGTCAGGTAAAAAGTATGTGGAAGCTTCTAAAAAAGTAGAAAAAAATACACTTTATACTAAAGAAGAAGCAATTAAATTAGTTAAAGAAACTTCTTATACATCATTTGATGGTACAGTTGAAGTAGCTTTAAATCTAAATCTTGATACTAAAAAAGCCGACCAACAATTAAGAGGCTCTATGGTTTTACCTAATGGAACAGGTAAAACTAAAAGAGTTTTAGTTATTGCTAAAGGTGAGGCTGCAGAAGCTGCTAAATTAGCAGGTGCTGATTATGTTGGTGATACTGATATGATCGATAAAATTCAAAAAGAAAACTGGTTTGATTATGATGTAATTGTTGCTGCTCCAGATATGATGGCACAATTAGGTAAAATCGGACGTGTATTAGGACCAAAAGGTTTAATGCCAAACCCTAAAACAGGAACTGTAACAATGGACACTAAAAAAGCCGTTGAGGACATAAAAAAAGGAATGGTTTCATATAAAACTGATTCTTATGGAAATGTTCATTCTGTTATTGGAAAAACTTCATTTGAAGATTCTAAACTAATTGAAAATCTTGATTATGTAGTTAGTACAATTATGAAGGCTAAACCAAGTGTTGTTAAAGGAAAATATATTAACAATATTTCTATTTCAAGTACTATGGGCCCTGGAATTAAAATTGATAAAAATTCTTTTGACATTTAATTGTTATTAGAATATAATATGAATTGTTAGAAAAAGTGATTCTCCAAAGACAGCAAGTACAAAATAAATCTTGCCGAGGAAAGTCTTAATATAACATTAACTTTAATGTGATTTTAAGCTTTCTGTGAGGAAAGCTTTTTAAATATCCTAAAAGGAGGGAAAAAATGGCAAGTGCAAAGATTTTAGAAAACAAAAAAGCTATAGTTAATGAAATCAAAGAAAACATTCAAAATAGTGAATCAGTAGTAGTTTTCTCATATCAAGGTTTGACAGTTGCAGAACTTAGTGAACTTAGAAAAGAACTAAAGAAAACTGATAGTGAAGTAAAAATCTATAAAAATACACTATTTAAAAGAGCTGTTGAAGATTTAGATATTAACTTAGATGGTTTCTATGAAGGA
>CANDCB010000178.1 GCA_947383065.1 uncultured Bacillota bacterium
ATTAAATTCATAGAATCAGTAGTCCCACTAGTAAAAACAATTTCTTGACGAGTTTTAGCATTAATAAATTCTTTTATAGTATCTCTAGCTGACTCATACTCATTATCAACTTTTAATGAAATATCGTAATCTCCACGGTGAGCATTAGCTGTATATTTTTGATAATATTCATTTATTTTATCTATGACAACTTTAGGTTTCCATGTTGTAGCTCCATTATCTAGATAAATGTAATTGGTATCAATCATTGGAAAATCATTTCTATTCATAACTATTCACCTCCTATTATTTCTTCTATTTGTTTAGTTATTTCCTCATTAATATCTAGGTTATCTAATAAATATCCTTTTTTAATTAAATTAACTCCTTTTTCTTTACTAAGACCTTTACTATTTAAATAAAATATATAATTAGGATCTATATTACTAATAGTACATGCATGATTTACTTCTATTTCATTAGAAGCAACTAAAAGATTTGGAATACAAATACTTTCTTCGTTATTTAAAACTAATATTTTTATACTTTCATATAATTTATTATCAATAATTTTTGGTTTAGTATCTGCTGTTGAAGTAATGTGACAACTGCCTTTATTTTCTGTTACGGCTTTTACTTTAATAACTGTTTCATTATTATCTCCTGTTAATAAAGAATTTATTATTAAATTCGATTTATCATATGATATTATTGAGTAGTTAAAAGTAACATTGCTATTATTATTTTGATTTAAAGTTATTAAGTTATTCATTCTATTATGAATCATAAACCTATTATAAATTAAAGAACTATTAGGTTCTACATTAATAGTTAACTTTAATTTTTCATTTTCTTTATCCCCTATTTCGTTAATTAATACTTTTCCTTTTACATTAATTGTTAATTCTTCTGTTTCGATATTTAATAAAACCGCATTATCTTTTATTTCTATGATATTTTCTTTATCTACTAATATTTTATTCATTTTCTTGATTTCTTTCTAGTGCCTTTTCAAAAGAAAAATTATTAAAACCATTTTTTTCTATGATATTAGCCAAATTGGCATCACCAGTTTTTACAATTTTTTTATCTTTTAAAATATGAATATAATCAGGTTTTAAAATATCTAATAATTTCGGATTATGTGTAACTAAAAGAATTGAGCACTTACTTTTTTCTTGGTATTCTTTAATTGAATTAGCAACGATTTTTAAGGCATCTACATCTAGGCCTGAATCAATTTCATCTAATATTAAAAAAGTTGGTTTTAACATCCATATATGTAATAATTCATTTTTTTTACGTTCGCCACCTGACATACCATCATTTATGGCACGATGTAAAAAACTTTCGGGCATATTTAGTTTAGCACATATATTTTTAGCTTCTTTAGAAAATTTAAAAATATCTATGTGTTCATTAGTTCTTTCAGATAAAGCTAGTCTTAACATTTCAGCGTTAGTTACGCCTTCAATTGCTGGGGGATTTTGACTTATCATCATCATTCCTAAGCGACTTATTTTTGTAGTATCTAATTCACTTAATTCTTTACCATTATAAAATATTTCCCCTTTTGTGACTTGGTAATTTGGATCTTTTAATAATGTTCGACAAATGGTGCTTTTGCCAACACCATTAGGTCCCATTAAAGCATGGGTTTCACCATCATTTATTGTTAAAGAAAAATCACTTAATATTTCTTTATTATCAGTTACAACTGTTACATTTTTTATATTTAGCATTATTATCACTCATTTCATATGTTATTTTAGCATTTTTTAATGAGTAAGTCTATGAATTAACTTAAATTTTCAGATACTTGGTGGGGGTATTAAAAGGTTACAAAAATTTAGATAAATTGATTAAAATGTTTTATTATATTTTAATTTTTAAAATTAAAACTGAGATAATTTAATATATTTTTTAGGAGATATTGATTATTTAATGTTTTACATATATAATATTATTATAAAATAAGGTATAGAATTGGAGTAATCATATGAAAAAGAAAACAACTTATTTAGCTTTTTTATTATTTTTATTAGTTTTAACTTTTGTTTTATCTGGTTTGTTAGTTAATAAGATTTTAAAAAATGAAGCCTCTAATGATGTAAGATATTTAAAAACAACTATCTCTAATAATGATGATAAATTAGCAATGGTTACTTTAAAAAACTCTAATATAAAGATTGTTAATATTCAAAGTGAAGAAACACCTGTTATATTAGAGTATGAATATAAAATAAAAATTGATGGTAGGGTTGGAAAAATAAAGGGTAAGTATAAAAATAATGATCAAGAAATAGTATTTAATGAAAATAATGAAGCAATAATAAATATAAAAAGTAATGAGGAATTTATTTTATATGATATACCAGTAAATACTAAGTATACTATAGAACAAAATTTGATACATAATTATAAAACACTTAGTAGTGGAGAATCAACTAATATTTTTAATGGAACAGTAAAAGATGAGAATATTGTTGAATTTAAAAATATTTCATCTATTGTAGTAACAAATCCTAATACTGCTGATAGTAATGTTATAGTTTTTATCTTATGTGATATTTTAGTTTTTATGGCTTTTATTGTTTTAAAGAAGACAAAAGTTCAAAGATATGAAACACAAAACTCTTAATAGAGTTTTTTTATTGATTATAAATCACATATTTTATCAAGAAATTTTTTCTTACTTTCGTAAGAAGGATGAACATATAAAGATAAAGTTGTTTTTATATTTATATGACCAAGAACTTCACTTAAACTAGTTGAATCTGCTCCAACTTCAATACATCTGGTGGCAAAAGTATGAC
>CANDCB010000179.1 GCA_947383065.1 uncultured Bacillota bacterium
GGTTTTAAGATTAGGTTATTAAAAATGACTTTTGATGCAAGCCAGGAAGATTATAATAAATTAAATACTAATGTTAAAGAATTAAAAAATAGGTATGATAAAAATATGATTGATATTGTAACTATTATTGCAATCTTTATTGCTGTTAGTATTGGAATGGTAAGTGGAATTAGTTTTAGTTTAGAAGCTTTTAGTAATGTAACAAGTATAAATATTTTGAATATATGTTTAACAGTGTCTATTGTTGGTTTTGTTATTTTTAATTTATTTTATGCAATATTTAAATTTGTAGCGAAATTGTGTGGTAAAGATTTAGATAATCATGGTTATGTGGTTTTTGTTGACGTAGTTTTTGTGCTGATGATAGTGTTCTTTACTTTATTAATTTCTTTTTAGTTTTTATGTTTATTTAGATGAGAAAAAGATGAAAATTAGGGCTTGCAAGAATTATTCAATTATGTTATTATTAAATGGTCGATGGACCTCTAGCTCAGTTGGTTAGAGCACTCGGCTCATAACCGAATGGTCGCAGGTTCGAGTCCTGCGAGGTCCACCATTATAAGCAGGTGTGGCGAAATTGGTAGACGCGCTAGACTTAGGATCTAGTTCCTTACGGAGTGGGGGTTCAAGTCCCTTCACCTGCACCAAATTAGTTAATTACACAAAATGTGTAATTATAGATTGTAAAAATTTTTTAAAAACTTGTGAGATTGTATTTAAAAAATTAGAAGAACGACAATAATTAAATTGTCTTTTTTCTTTGTGTACATATATATCATAAGTTATAGATATAGAACTATGTCCCAAAGAATTAGAGACTTCTTTAATATCTTTTTTCTTACACATACGTGTAGCATAACTATGTCTAAATTCATGATTTTTAATTTCAAATATACCAGTTTTTAGACAAGCATTATGCTTATATCTATTACAACTAGTAGGACTAAGTGGTTTCTTACCGCCAAAGATAAAATAATCATATACAGAACCACAATATTTTAAATAATAACACTTAAGTATTAAAAGTTTGATAATCATAAATGTATCAAGTTTTAATATTCTATTACTCTTATCAGTTTTTACTGGAGTAATCTCACGAGAACCTCGTCTTGAAATATTTTTAGAAATATAAAGATATTTACCTTTTACATCACTAAATTTTAAAGCCATTGCCTCACCTGAACGTAAACCATAATAAAAAAGCAAATCATAAAAGTATCTATAAATCCTATTTTTAAGACCTTTACGAAATTTTTTATAATCTTTTAAAGAATATATATTATAATTAATTATTTCAGTTTTATGAGGAAAACAACCAATAATAGCAAGATGATTAACAATACCATATTTTAAATTACAAAATTTAAGAAATGATTTAAAAGTATGATAAATATTACTATTATAATTATTGCTAAAATTATAAGATAATATTTTATCTTGCCAAAAAAGTAAATCATCACTAGAAAGTGATTTTATATTTTTACCAGTAAAATAAGGTAAAATATGTTTTTTAAAAATTTGTGAGATTGTATCAAGAAATTGTTTTTTATGCCTTCTTGTAGCATATATTAAATATTCTTTGTATGCTTCTTCAAAGAGCATACTATCACCTCTTTCTTAAGAGGTTATTATATTTATTTTTTCTATCTTGTCAAACATCATCTACCTTTCATTAATGATTATAACATAAAATAATCTAAGATAAACCCTTAACATGACCAAAAATATTAGCAGCTTCAATTCTTACATCGTTATTATGCTCATCTAATAATCTATTAAAAATACTTACATTTCTTTGATATGTTCCCCATAAATTTTGTTCATAAACAAAATTAAGAAATGTACGATAAGATAATAATTGACCTTTTCGACAATCAAAATAGTCAAATAATAATAATATATCATTTTGTTGTTTAGTATCATTTTGAACAAAAAACTTGTCAATTTCCTCATCATTTGTATGAATATTTTTAACATCATATTCATGTTTAAATTCATCTTTAGTATTAAAATGAATTAAATATCTAATTCTATAATCTTTACGACCGTGAGGGTCTTTAGAATTCCAAAATTTAACATAATTTTCTTTACCCTCAAGTTTTAATTTTTTACATAAAGATTTTAAAGTTATACCATCATTAAAATAAACAAGTAAATGATGATGAGATTTCTTTATATCACCTTTTTTATGAGTATCACTATCATACATATCTTTATCATGATATACCCAATAATATTTACAATTGATTAATTTTTCAGCAAAATATAAAACTTCTATCATATCTTCATATAAAATAACTTCATATAAACGTCTCCTTTTATCTTTCATAACATTGTCCTTTCAAAAAATTACACACTTACACACCTCCACTTATTACGTAGCACGTTGTGGAGGTGCTATTTTTAAAATAAAAATAGTAAAATTTTTTTTAAATGTAAAAGCCGTCCTTTCAGCAAAAAAATGTATTTTTTACTGAAAGCTACACTATTATACTTAGCGAACGCTTTTGTAAAGTAGCTTTCGCGACATAATGCTCTTATCAAGCAAAGCTTGATCGTGCGCTTATTTCACGACTACTTGACAACGCTTATCGCTAATCGTGGCTTTTAATCCATGTTATAACCCATAAAGCTAGTTTGTAGACATGATAAGCACTTACTATGACAATTACTATTTTAAGCAAGTTTTTGGCTAAATTAATAGGAAAAAAGAAGCCTAAAAGAGTAGCATTATCAAATATAGTATCTAAAGCAGAATTAAGACTCGCTATATCGCTA
>CANDCB010000180.1 GCA_947383065.1 uncultured Bacillota bacterium
ATTTCTTCATTATTTTGATTAAGTTTGTTTATAAAAAATAAACCACAAATTAAAATAATTAAGATTATTACTAAACCAATCCCCCATTTTTTTAAATTTAACATATCTTTTCCTCCTTGATATAATCATAAATAAAATATTATATTTTGACAATTGATTTTAAGTTGAAAAGCACTCAACTTTAGGTTGAGAAGCTAAATATTATCTATTTTATTATTAGTATAAACTATTTTTTAAAATTAATCTTCTTTTATACTTTCAATATCAACATAATAGTTTTTGAGATTTTTATTTTCGACATAAACAGGAAAGTTTTTTATATTATTACGATTAATAATTTCTTTAGGATTAAACCATAAGTTTTCACTTTTAAATGTATATAATTTACTGTCTTCAGGATTTTCCCACTGGCAAATGATATTATAAGGGCTTTGGCCATTAACTTTATATTGATTGTTGTAAACAGTTTCAATGTAATCAGCCCAAATATAGTTACCTTTTTTTAATAATATTTTTCGTTTATTTTTACGGTTAATATCGATAATAAACCAGATACCACCAATTAAGATAAAGATTAGTCCCAAGCCTGGAAAAATTAAGAATAAATAATCGCCTATTTTACTTCCTATTTTAGTTGGATTATCTTCTAAATAATAAATATTTATTTCTTTACCAATATAATAATCTGATGAATATAAATTTAAAGATGAAATATATTCTTTATCTTCAACAATATATTTTACATAAACATTATATTTATATTCATTGCCACTTTTTATTTTTTCAATATCACTAATGATTCCTTTTGTCTCAATTTTACCTTTTGGGTCTGTTAATTTATAACAGATAAAAAGGCCAATTATAAAAAAGAACATTCCTATTAAAAAGAAAAATTTAAAAATAAATGCTTCAACTTTATTTGCTTTCATATATCCTCCACTATTTTAATTATAGCATAATTAAGAAAATTAATTATCTTTATTTTTAACTAGTTTTCGACCACTTATCTTTTCAATTTTTTCTCTTGTTTCTAAAGAAATATCAAGGGAGTCTAAAACTGCTTTATTAATAAATACTACACTGCCTATACAAATGCATAATTTTTCAAATAATTTTTCTGAATCATAATGTTCGTAGTCAACTAAAGATACGTTACTCTGTAAAAGATTTTTAACTTGTTCTAAATATTTTTTCATTTCATCAGCTTTTGAGAATTCAATTTCTACAAAAAAGTTACCTAATTGTGAACTATTTAAACATAAAAAGTAAGCATAGCTTGACCATAATTCATCATGATAATAAATAGATAACATTTCATATACTTGACTTATAGTGATATTATTGATTTTTGCATATTCTTCTAAACTAATCCCTTTAGTTAATGCTTCAAATAAAGGAATTAACTTTTTCAAAATTAAGAGATCTGATGCTTTTTTTTCATAGTGAGTTGCTAAGATACAATTTTCTAATGCGGCTTTAGAATTGGAATAAAAATAAGCTTTAAAGTAAGCTCTTAAGCTATCTTCATATTTTAATGGTAAACTTTCTTTTTCATGATATATATAATACTTTTTATATGGTGTGATATCTAAAGTTCTGGCAGGCATATCCTGAAAATCTGTATATGATTCATCCTCAGGGTTATAAAAAATAATATGTTCATCAGGTGTACTACTGTATACTTTTATTTTTATTTGCGAATGTAAAACTTTTGGATTTTTGGTTATTTTCTCTTGATAATCGTCTTCACTATCAATAGTTTCTGTATCAAACATAGCAGTCATATAAGAATACGGAGCAAGGAATTGGCGGGCATAAAAAGACATTTGAGGATTATCATAAAGTTTGGATAATAAAACAACTCGATTTAGGTCATTATCTTCATATTCATAATATTTTTTTAAATCTATTTGGGCTTTTAGTCGCTTTATTTCGGCTAAAAACTCTTTGAAATTTGTTACCGTTTTTAAGATATCGTCAAAAAATGGTTGGCTACTTTGGGGTTTTATTAATTCTACTCCATATTCATGAAGTAACAAATCATCTAGTGTTCGTCCAGGTTCTTGATAAACATTAACATAATTATAAAATCTTTTTTTTAAGAATAGTTCTAAATCAAAGAAGCAATTTGGATGATAATAAACATGCCCATTACGTAATATTATGTTTTCAAAGATATTGTAAATGGCTTTTATTAAAAGTTCTAATTCATTAATAGAGTTTTCTTTATATACTTTACTATTAGAAAGCCAAGTATCAATAATTAAAAAAGCTGCTCTATCTAAATCGAAAATCCCTTCAACTAATTCATTTAACCCAGAAGTATCTTTTTCTTTGAAGTTGACAATAAATTCAGCTAATCCAGGATATATTTTGTTAAGGCATTCATTTATATCACTTTCTTCTAAAAGACATCTGGCTCCAATATCTTCATGCATACCTTTATAACCGTCTACCATTTGCTCAAATGGATGAGAAAAAGGACCATGGCCAATATCATGAGTTAAGAGTTTAAGTAGAAAAGCTGTTTTTGTTACAGCGTCGATTTGATAGCCTTTTCTTTCTAAAATTATTAGTAAATCTACTCCCAAGATATAAGAAAAGCACATATGCTCATATCGCATGTCAAACATTCTATTATTAAGCTTATAACTGTGAGCGGTTTGAATTTTAGAATTAGCTGAAAGCATTGATTGGGTAGTTAAAATATTTATAAAATCCCAAGGCATGTAAATAGCTTTACTACATAGTTCTTGACATAAACTTG
>CANDCB010000181.1 GCA_947383065.1 uncultured Bacillota bacterium
CTTTAATAACATCTTTTATGCATCCATCTTTTAAATAATTATTATACCTTTCATTAGATTCCGTCCACATCATAATATTTTTATTAGTTTTATTTATCGCCATAGCTATAGCTACACCATATACACCTGTTCCTAATAACGCTACTTTCATTTATTTTCACCTTTCATTTCTAAATTAAGTTTATACAAATTCATCTCATATTTATTATTTTTAGGTTTATAATAATGTTTATTTTTAATATTGTCAGGAAGATATTGTTGTCTAACCCACGAATTAGGATAATCATGAGGATATTTATATAAAGGCGAATTAGTTTTTATATGATCTGGTAAATTGCCTGTTGTTCCGTTTTCAATATCTTCTATTGCTTTATCTAAAGCCACATGTGCACTATTACTTTTAGGACTTAAAGCCATCTCAGTAACTAAAGTTCCTAAAGGTATTCGCGCTTCAGGTAAACCAACTAATTCAGCAGCATGAATAGCTGCCATAACTTTAGGTCCAATTGATGGATTAGCCAGCCCTATATCTTCATAAGCAATAACACTTAACCTTCGATATATACTATCAAGATCCCCAGCAACTATTAAACGTGCTAAATAGTGTAGGGAAGCATCAACATCAGAACCTCGAATTGCTTTTTGCAACCCAGATAGCACATCATAATGTCCATCTTCAGAAGAATCAGAAAAAAATATAGCTTTCGCATTTATATTTTTCAAAACATCATTTGTAATATGTTTATCTGTTGTACTATAAAAAGCTACCTCCAATAAGTTAATAGCACTCCTTAAATCCCCACTAGCCAAATTGGCTATTGTCTCTTTTGCATCTTCATCCAAAATAGCTCCCTTTAAATACTTAGAAGCGCGATTTAATCCTTCTTTAATATCATTTATATTTAATTCTTTAAGTTCAAATATTTGACAACGACTACGTATAGCTGGATTTATTTTATGATAGGGATTTGAAGTTGTCATTCCAATTAATATTATCAAACCATTTTCTATATATGGTAATAATAAATCTTGTTTATCTTTATTTAAGCGATGTATCTCATCCATAATGATTATCATTTCACCATTCATCTTGGCTTCTTCAATAACTATATCAAAATCTTGTTTATTATTTATTGTTGCATTAAGAAGTCTAAATGGTTTATTTAAAGTTTCACATATAGCTTTTGCAATAGAAGTTTTCCCAATCCCTGGTTTACCATATAAAATCATACTTACAATGTGATTATTCAAAACGAGATTTCTAATTACTTTATTTTCCCCAACTAAATGTTGCTGCCCAATAATATCATCTAAACACTTAGGTCTTAATTTATCAGCAAGGATTTCCATTTTAATCACCTAATATAATTATAACAAACTTAACTCTTTTTTAAAACTAATTTAAAAAATCGAATTTATTAATATTTTAAAAAAATAATTTAATAAAAACTCTTTTAATTACTTAATATAAATTTTTATTTCAATTTACTTTTTATTAAATATTTTATATAATTTTATAGTAGGGTATGGATGATTTTATGAAAAAAGATAATACTTATAGTCCTAATAAATATATTTTAAACTTTTTAAATTACCTAAAATATGAAAGAAAATTAAGTGATAATACTATTTCCAGTTACCAAAATGATTTAAAAAGATTTGATATATATTTTAATAGCAATATTTTAAACTTAGAATCTAAAGACATAGAAGCATATTTAAGTTCTTTAAACGACTTAAATTCTCGAAGTATTGCTCATCATTTAACAGTTTTAAACTCCTTATATAATTTTCTATTATCTGAAAATAATATCGTAAGCAAAAATCCATGTATTAATGTAGTAGGGCCAAAAAGGCAAAAGAAATTACCAAATTACTTATCAGAAGAAGAAATAGACAAACTATTAAAAATTAATTCTGTGAGCCAGTGAGATGTCTTAGCAGCTAAACCCCTTTGATCACCGTAATAAAGCCATGTTAGAATTACTTTATGCAACTGGATTAAGAGTATCTGAACTTTGTAACTTAAAAGTTACTGATATTGATTTTGATAATTGTTTTCTAAGAGTTATGGGCAAAGGTAAAAAAGAACGAATAGTTCCTATTGCCGATATAGCTTTAAAATACTTAAAACCATATATATTTAATTATCGAAACATAATTTTAAAAGACAAAACATCAGAATACTTATTTATTTCAAATAATTTAACAAATATAACTAGACAAGGATTTTTTAAAATACTAAAAAAAGAATGTAAGAGGGCAGGTATTACTAAAACTGTATCTCCGCACGTCTTAAGGCACTCATTTGCCACTCATTTACTTAAGCATGGTGCCGATTTAAGAATTATTCAAGAATTACTAGGGCATGAAGACATCGCAACGACACAAATATACGCTCACTTAATAAATGAAAGAAAAAAAGCTGACTATGAATATCATCCACGAAGTAAAATCTATTAGAAAGGATAAAATATGAAAAAAAGACTTATACCTATTTTATTATTAATATTAATTATAACAAAACAATAAACTATAAACCAATTGTTAAAGATAGTTTTTCCAGCTATTTTATAAAAGGTCAAGCACAAGAACTCAATCCTGTAATAGAAATCCTTGATAAAATAAAATATGATGATAATCTTCGAAAAGAAATTCAAAATTATAATTTAGAAATTATCAATTCTTGGTTAAGCTACATAGACAATAAATATATATGTATCAAAAGTAATCTTAATTCATGTATAAATCAAGTAGAAGAAC
>CANDCB010000182.1 GCA_947383065.1 uncultured Bacillota bacterium
CCACAACCCCAAACGACGTCACACTCTTTCCCTACACGACGCTCTTCCGATCTCTTATGTTTTAACAGGAATTATTAAATTGTTACATCCTTTTATGCCATTTGTTACTGAGGAGATATACGGAATGCTTCCTATTAAAGATGCTTTATCTATTATGATAAGTTCATATCCTAAATATGATAATAATTTAGTATTTTTAAAAGAAACGAAAGAAATTGAGACAGTTATAGATTATATATCTTTTTATAGAAATAAGAAAGCTGAAGCAGGAATTGGTAGTGAATTTGAAGTTATTACGAATATTGATAATGATTTGATTATTAAAATGTTAAAAATAGGGGATAAAGTAGTTGAAAAAAGTATTTTATCTGGAAATATTGAAGTATCATTAGATAAGTATCGATTAACTATTTATTATGATAATGCAAAGCAACAAGGTGAAGAATTGGCTAATTTAATTAAGGAAAAGGATATGTTAGAAAGTTCTATAATGCGTCGTGAAAAATTACTGGCTAATGAAAACTATGTAGCTAAGGCTCCTACTAATGTTGTTGATAGTGAAAGAGAAAATTTGGCTTCGGAAAAAGAAAAATTACAAGTGGTAATTGATAGGTTGAAAAAATTAGATAGCAATATAAAATAAAGTTTTTTAAATAAAAGATAATATTATATTAAAAACTGAGGTTATTTTTGGGAAGCCTTGGTTTTTTATTTGGTTAAATAAATTTTTTTATTAGATATTTCTCTATGTTGTAATAAGTGATATAATAACTAGCGAATATTATTTATATTTTGCTTTGATAATAAATTTTGAGGTTAGGAGTAATGAGATATTTATATGAAAAAAAGTATATTGATTGTGGAAGATGATAAAGATATTGTTGAGTTACTGACTTTATATTTAGAAGGTAATGATTTTTTGGTTGAAAGTGTTAATAATGGGATAGATGCTTATGAATATATTTGTGATAGAAATTATGATCTTGTTTTAGCTGATGTCATGATGCCTAAAATGACTGGTTATGAGCTTATAAAAAAATTAAGACAAGAAAATAATAATATTCCAGTAATAATTATTTCAGCTAAAAGTATGGATAATGATCGAATATTAGGATTAAATATTGGAGCAGATTGTTATATAACAAAACCATTTAATCCCCTTGAAGTTATTGCTTGTATAAATGCTTTATTAAGAAGAACTACTGTTAAGCAAGATGAAGTAATAAATATAGGGAGTCTTTCTTTAGATTTAATAAAATTTTCTTTAAAAAAGAATAATATAATAATTCCTTTAACATCGACAGAAATAAAAATAATATCTAAGTTTATGAAAAATCCAAATCGTATTTTTACTAAAGCACAATTGTATAAATGTGTTAGTGATGATTCTTTAATTGATGAAAATACTATAATTGTTCATATATCTAATTTACGTTCTAAAATTGAGGATAATCCTGCAAATCCACAATATATAAAAACAGTGAGAGGGTTAGGTTATAAATTTGAGTATGAAAAAAAATAAGAAAAGTAAAAGCTTTGTTGGAGATTGTGTATTATATTTTTCAATTTATTCATGTATTTTAATCGCATCAATACTTTTTATTAATTTATTAGTTGACACTAAAATAAAGAAAGTTATTCCATCAATCGATGATATATTATCTTATGAGGAATATTTAGTAGAAGATAAATTTAATAAAATTCCTCTTAATAAATTTAAAAAAAATGAAATAATAATTTTTGATGAGTTGAAAAATGTTATTTTTAGAACTAATAATTTTCCAGATTTTACAATTACTTCTTTTGAATTAGATTATATAAATGACTATTATAGTGATTATTATTATACAGTGAAAGAATATATAAATGAGAAGAATCAAAAGGAGTATTTTATTAGTAAAAATACTTATGATGAAGATGAGGATTATGAATCTTTAGTTGATTATGTTTTATTAGATGAAAATTTAAATATTGTTAAAGGGAATCTTTTTAAAGGGCGAAAGAAATTATCAGAATGTGAATTGGAACTTATTAATGGATATGCAAGTAATAATAGTTTTATTGAAAAATATAGGTATTATAATAGTAAAAATGAAGAAAGAACTTTAGTTTTTTTAGATGAACCTTTTGATGAAATGCATTTTGAAAAGAAATTAAATCATATTTATTCAATGTGGTTGTATTTAATTCCTTTAATTGCTTTTTGTGAATTGGTTATGACTTATATATTTTTTCAAAAAATAAAAAAAATGGTTTCGCCAATTCAAGATTTAATGGATAATTATGAAAATATTGCGATACCTAATTTTAATGATGAAAAGATACCATGGGAGTTTAATAGTTTGTTTAAATCCTTTAAGAATTTAATACAAAAGCTTAATACAGAAAAAAGTAAAAGTGAGAGAATATATAGAGAAAAGCAGAGTTTAATTGCAAATATTAGTCATGATTTGAAAACGCCACTTACAGTTATAAAGGGGTATGCTAAGGCATTAAATGATGATATAGTCCCAGTAGAAAAAAGAGAAAAATATATTAGTGCTATTTATAATAAATCAGAAATAGCTACGAATATTATTGATTCTTTATTTTCATATACACAAATGGAGCATCCTGATTTTAAGTCAAATTTTGAAGAATTAGATTTTAATGAATTCTGTCGAGAGTATTTGGCTATTAAGTATGTTGATTTAGAGTTACAGAATTATAAGTTAGAATTTGAATTATTAAAT
>CANDCB010000183.1 GCA_947383065.1 uncultured Bacillota bacterium
CCTGGAGGAACATCAATATATTCTCTATCTTGGCAAGGTTATCAGTATCGCCCCGTTGTTTCCCTTAAATATGATGCTGAGTATGCAGGCGGGACTGGCACAATTACTAACCCATACCGAATTAGAGGATTATTTGAATAAAATAGATAACTAAGTCTAATTTTGGGCTTAGTTATCAATCTTAATGAAGATATTAAGGAGATGTAAAAATGACAAAAATTATATATAAATTAAATAAAAAGGTAATTTTAATATCTTTATTAATTATTGGCTTGTTTGTAGCAATTTTATTTACCTTTACACATTCAAAAGAACTTAGTGAAAGTGATACGATATCTTTAGAAGTTGAAGAAGAATCTTTAGGAACATATTATTTAAAAGTTACTTATGATGGTATTGATAAAAAAGGTCAAGATTCAAAAAATAATAACGAAACAGAAATTTTTAGTGATGATATAAAGGTATCTGATGTTTTACCTCCTGGCATTATCTTTAATGGCTTTGAAGAAACAATTGATGGTACAATTGGTGCCAAATACGAAAATGGAAAAATGTGTCCAGGAAGGGTCGTTGATGATAGCGGTGAAAATTTTACTACTATATCCGGTTATGATGCAGAAGGAAACGAAATACAAGTCTATTCAACATATCATGGACTTCATTATGATGAAGAAACAAGAACTATTTCATTTATTGTTAGAGGTCTAAAAGCAGGTTGTAATTTAGAAGTTGGAATAGGGATTAAACATCCTTCTTTAGAAGGTAGATTAAGAAGGGATTTTTATAATACTGCTCTTGTAAATGAGAAAAAACAGTCTGCAGTTTCTAATTATCTCCACACCTGGATGGGATTAAAAGATGTCGATGTTTATAAAGTTAAGTATGAATTTGAAAATTTAGATGAAGAATTAATAAACTTAACTAGCAATTTACTTCCTCGTTATGATTTATCATATCCAGAAGGAGAAAATGTATCATTGCTAAATATATCTTTATTAGGCTATGAATTTAGTGGTTGGAAAGTAAAAGAAGGAAATGTTACCTTACAAAATGAAAAATCATTTATAATGCCAGCCGAAGATGTAACCTTAGTTGGTAGCTTTACCAAAAAAGATATACCTGAATATTCAGTTATCTATAAAGTTGAAGGAGAACAACCAAATGACTTTGAACCACCATCAACAAAAAAATATTTTGTTAATGATACTGTCAAATTAGATGATTATGCTATTGGAGATGTAATTGAAGGTTATAGATTTATAGGATGGGAAATAAAAGATGAAAATTTAGAATGGGTAAAAGAATATAAAAAAGTTGGTGACGTATTTGAAAATATTGTTTCCACAACAGATTTTATAATGCCTTCACACGATGTAGAAGTTTACCTGAAATTTGAAAAGTTTATCCCAGTAATTAATTTTGCTTTTATAAGTGATGTTAAGCCAGACCAAAGTGAACGTTATTTACCAAACCCAATCCAAGCTAATAAAGGAACTTATATAAATTTAGATGAAATTGCTAAAGTATCTGATGTGGGAAAATATCATTTCCTTGGTTGGATTTATGATAAAGAATTTGTAATGCCAAATGAAGATATTACTATAGAAGGAGAATGGACTATTATAGATGGTATAATAAAACCAGATATAACCAAAGAAATAGTTAATAAGAAAACTTCATATAAAGTTGGCGATACAATTGAATATTTAATTACTATTACAAATAATGAAGATTTCATAATAAAAAATGTAGTTATAGAAGATAAACTTCCAAATGCAATTTTATATGAAGATGAATATGGAAGTCTTGAGGGCAGTAGATATTCATATAAAATTGTTAATAATGCTCAAGTTATAGAAATAGTAAAATTAAACCCTAAAGAGAGTTTATCTATAAAAGCAACATACAAAGTTACAGAAAATGATAGCCAAATAATAAATAATGAAGTGCAAGTTATTTCATTAGATGTTGACGGTGGTAATTATATTGTTGATCCTGATACTATAGCGCGAGCTGAAGCAAATGTAAAATCTAAAATAAATATTTGCAATAATATTATAGGTAAAGATGTAGTAAATAAAGAAATATCATATCATATCGAAAATGATAATTTAGATTTTTGGACTAAATTAAAAAATGGGAAATGTCAAAGTTTTTATGTAGAAGCGGGTAATTATAAAGTAACAGAAATAGTCCCACAAGAATTTACTTTAGAAAGTGCTACAAAAAATGGTTCTTTTTATCAAAATGGAAGTACTTTTAACATAAGTGAGTCAAATTATGATTTAGAATTTAATAATAAATATAAGAAAAAAGGTTTTAATCATTCAAGTGATGTTGTAAAAAATATAGTTCCCCCTAATAGAACTCTTAATGTTGGAGATTCTTATAGTTTTGGAAATGAATCATTTCATATAATTGGCTATGATGAAGAAGCTAAAACTTATACTTTATTTGCTGATTATAATTTATATGTAGGCAATACTGCTATAGGGAATGATGCCAAAACAGTGCAAGCGATAAGTAAAGACGATGAACTATATGGTAAACAAAGCGAATTAGCTATTGGCGATAAAGATAAATCTAACGGAACTGATGCTAATCTAAAAAGATATGGTGTTGTTGAATGTACAAATGTTAATAAATATGTAGAACAGTATGTAAATTATTTGAAAAATACTTTTAATATAGAGGTCATAAGTGGTCGTTTAATTAATTACGATGAGCTT
>CANDCB010000184.1 GCA_947383065.1 uncultured Bacillota bacterium
GAGATATAGCTTCTGCAGATATGATGGATGAGGGAGAGAGAAATAAGTTAATTGAAAATGGAACTTTTTTACCTTCTTATATGTGGAATACTGTTGGGTGGTTAGCTGATAAATTGAATTTGAAGATAATAAGTATGAATCAAAAATGTATTCCTAAAGTTAATAATGAAGATTTGGAGTCAAGTACTTTAAAAATGAAAATTAAAGCTGGAGATGCAACAGGTATGAGTGCTTTAGTTACTGCAGAAACAGAAGAAGGAATAACTATTGAAGCTGAATGTATAGGAAAAGTATATGCTCCATATGAAGTTGATACTAATGAGTGGACAATTATTGGAGAACCAGAAACAACGATTACAATAAAACAACCTGATACAGCATCTTTAACTGTTGCAGATATTGTAAATAGAATACCAGATGTTATTAATGCTCGTCCAGGTTTTATTTCAACAAGTGAATTAGATGCTCCTAAATATTGTCAAGGGAATTTAAGTGAGTATATAAAATAATATATATTAATTTTTAGATTAACAAAAAGATTAGAATCACAATTCATTAGAATTATGAATCTAATCTTTTTATTTTTGAATATTACTTTATTTTTTATTTATTCTTCTTTTATTTTGTTATAAAAGCATGAAATGAATATAATAAGATAAGCTAAAGATAATGCAAAGCCAGCAATAACATCACTTGCGTAGTGAACTCCTAAGTAAATTCTACTTATGCCAATCATTATTGTCAAAAGTGATAGAAGAATGCAATAGGTTATTTTATAGCTTTTTTTAATGTTAGCATGGGCAATTAAGTAGATGAAAAAACCATAAAAAGCTAAACTGACCATAGAGTGGCCAGAAGGAAAGCTATAACCATTTTCTATAATAATATTTATATCTATAGGTCTAGTTCTGGCAAAAAGAAATTTTAAAATTTGATTAAGTAAGACACATATTAAAATATTTAAACCGACATAGAAACCAATTTTTTTGTTTTTACAAAAAATCATAGTCAAAATAGTTGTGAAAATTACGAACCAAGTACTACATAAGAAGGAAAAAAATTTAAAAATGTAGGTTAGAGGGGAACATCTTAATTTGGAAATCCAATTATAAATAAAAGTATCAAAATTATAAATTTCTTCTTTTAATAATAATTTAACGATAATGAGAAAAATTGTTATACTTGTTGTAAAGATAATAGGTTTCCAATATTTTCTAATGAATTTATTCATCTATACCACCAAAATATATTTTTATGATTTCTTTGTAGCGGTTTAATAGACCTTCATAGGCATTTTTGCTTTTGGCTATTAAATAACACTCACGATATAGCCAGCAATTTTCTTCTTTTGAGCCACCTGTATTTTTCCACATTTTATCACCTAGTTTTAAGTAGTTATCGTAATTAGAAAGAAGGTTATGAAGTTTATCGGCAAGCATAATATTGATAACATTTATATCATTATTAGCACGCATTCGACGAACATAATCTTTTTTGCGATTTAGCCATTTAGTAATTGCCATATCTTCAGAAAGATCTGCTACTATGTCAGCTACTAGAGTTCCAAATTTTTCTTCTATTTCTTCATAGCCATATTCGGTATCGTTTATAACATCGTGTAAAAGGGCAGCAATTAGAACGTCTTCTGTTTTTGTAAATTCTCTTAACATGGAATAAATTATCATTGAATGAAAACTCTTATCAATATTTTCATTTTTTCTTTTTTGACCTTTATTTGCTTTTACCATAAAATGGATAGCTTCTTCAATTTTATTATACATTTTTAATCACCTGATTTCCTCTGAGAATTTTGAGAGTTAATATTTTATGATATACTTATATATTTATTTTAAAGTAATTTGATATTTTTTACAATAAAAAACATAGAAAGTGATTAATCACCATTTTCTATGATTTTTTCTAGATAAATACGATTTTTAAATGTTCCTCTTTTTTGAGCTTTTTTAATTCTTTTATCTTCAAGGTCTTGGTAGCTAATATTATTAAATTCGAGGATAGCTCTAATAACTTCTAATATATCAATCATTTCTTCAATATTTTGGGTTTCAAAATATTTATCAATTTCTTTTTTTAGTTTAGTATTTAGTTCACTAATATATTCATCGTCATTTAAAATTCTAGTAACTGGTAAGGCGTGGTCTTTTAATAATATTTCTGGAATTTTATCTCTAACTAATTTGTTAAATTTTTTCATAGGTTCTCCAATCTTCTTTTTTATTTTCTTAATAAAATTATAGCATGTGTTAAGAAAAATAGTAATTAATTTAAGTTTTGGTGGAGGTTTTTTTATATTTTGATTGGTTATTTAGTTCTTGATAGTAAAGGACAGTATTTCTATCATAGTATCTTATTTCTCCGCTTGGGAGCATAAGCATTCTTTCAATTCCTAGATTATCGACAAAATCGATATTATGAGAAACTACAAGCATTGTTCCTTCATAATTTTTAAAAGTTTTAGCAATCATTTCTTGAGTTTCAGGGTCAAGATGGTTTGTTGGTTCATCTAAGATTAGAAAGTTAGCGCCGGTTAAAGCAAGTTTAGCGAGAGCTATACGACTTCTTTCACCAGGAGAAAGATATTCAACTTTTTTATAAACATCATCACCAGTAAAGAGAAAGTTGCCAAGAAAATTACGAAGGTCTTTGGTGCTCAAATTAGATCGGAAGAGCACACGTCTGAACTCCAGTCACGGTACCTTATC
>CANDCB010000185.1 GCA_947383065.1 uncultured Bacillota bacterium
ATAATTAAATTATTTGAATATGTTCTTAATTAGAATATATTTAATATATATAAAAATGGATATAGTAAAGGATTATGTGGATTTTAATAATAAAGATGTTCTTTTTATGTATAGTACTTTATTAGTAAATGAAAGTAATATTTTAAAAGTTCAATTAGATAATTAATGAAAAAGAAAAAGAGTGATAAAATGAATAAAGATTTAATAATATATCAAAAAAAGTATCGTGAGCAGGTTAAGGATAAAGAAAGAATTAGTAATATTTTGTCTAGATTACGTCTTATAGTTTTTATAGCATTTATGATTATACTAATAATGAATTTTAGATACAAATTCTTTTTAGGAAAATATTTATTGCTTATAATTTTTATAGTTTTTATAATTATTGCTTTATATCATAACTATATTGAAAATACAAAGAATATGATTTTAAGTTATCTTGATATTATAAAAGATTATGAAAATCGCAGTACTGGTAAATGGAAAAATGAAGTAAATGATATTGAAGTAGTTGATTCACAATTTATGTTAGATTTAGATGTTATTGGTAAAAACTCTTTATTTCAATTTATTAATTTTACAAAATCTTTGGGTGGAAAAAAGGCTCTTTTAGAAACATTAAGTTTAAAAAAAGTTACAAAGGATGGTATTACTTTAAATCAAGGTGCAGTTAAAGAGCTTAAAGATAAAACAGAATTTATTATTTTATTTCAAGAAAAAATGGGGAAAATAGATAAAATTAAAGAAATAGATTTTAAAGAATATTTTTATTTTTTTAATAAATCAATTAAGAATAATATACCAGAACTTTTAGTTTCTTTAATTATTTCATTAGTAGCTATCATAATATTTATATTAACTACTTTGAATTTAATAAAACCTTTTTATTTAGTTGGAATAATTATTTTACAACTTGTTTCTTCATATGCTTATATGCTTTTATATAAAGAAGAATTTTTTACTATTTCTAGTTGTTCTAGAGTTTATCGTCGATTAAAAGAAATATATGTATATTTAGAAAGTATAGATTTTAAAGCTTTAAAAAATAAAAAGTTACAAGAAGATATTAAGAAAGGTAAGGTAATTTTAAATAATTTAAATAAAATAGCTGATTTGGATTCATATCGTAATAATTTTATTACTTATCTTATCTTTAATATATTTTTTTCACTAAATTTTATTATTATATATAAGTATAGTAATTTATTAAAAAATGATAGTAAAAGTTTTAAAAATAGTATTAAAGCTTTAGAGGAATTTGAGACTTTAATTAGTCTTACAACGATACCTTTAGTTAAAGAAAATATTTGTTTACCTGATATAAGTACAGAAATGTCTTTAAATATGGAAGAAATTAGACATCCTTTATTAAATGAGAAGGAGTGTATTGAAAATAGTTTTATTTGCCAAAAAGACATAAATATTATTACTGGGTCAAATATGAGTGGTAAAACTTCATTTATGAGAACGATTGGAGTAAATCTTATTTTAGCTTATACTGGAACTTATGTTAATGCACGTTTTTTTAAGTGTCCTATAACAAAGATTTTTACCTCTATTAATGTTAAAGATGATATTAGTAATAAACCAATGATTATTTTTATTGATGAAATATTTAAAGGGACTAATTATAACGATCGTATTTTAGGAGCAAAAGAGATTTTAAAACAATTTACAAATTTAAATTGTATAGTTTTTTTAACAACGCATGATTTTGAGTTATGTGAAATAAATAATAAGAAGATTCATAATTATCATTTTACTGAAAAGTATAAAGATAATAAAATTCATTTTGATTATAAATTAAAAGAAGGAGAGTGTAAAACGACTAATGCTCAGTATCTTATGAAGCAAATGAAGATTATTAAATAAATTAATTTCAATATTTTTTATTTACCATCTTTTTGATATAATTTTTATATGAGGTGGATTCTATATGAAAGAAGCAGTAAAAAAAGGAATAGTTGTTGGTTTAGGAGTAATATTACAACTATTATTAACTTTAATTATATATATTTATTTGATTGAGAAATTGTGGATTGTTAATTTACTATATGCTTTCATACGAATTATCCTTCTTTTAGGGTTGATTAAAAATAGTAAAAGTTATTCTTTTACACTGCCTTGGATTATTATTTTATTGTTATTTCCTTTGGTTGGGACTTTAATGTATATTATTATAGGTCAGAATAAATTAGGGAGTAAAGTTTTAAAAAATATTGTAAAGAGTGAAAAAGATAGTAAAAAATATTTAGTTCAAGATTTAAAAGTAAAGGAAGAATTTAAAAATAATAGTCGACTTCGCTATATAAGTGATTTTGCAGGGTATCCAGTAACTAAGAATAACGATGTTATATATTATTCTTTAGGAGAGAAAGCATTTGTTGCAATGTTAAAAGAGTTAAAGAAGGCTACAAAATTTATTTTCTTTGAATATTTTATTGTTAGTCATGGAACTATGTGGCATGAAATTTTAACAATTTTAAAAGAGAAAGCTCGTCAAGGTCTTGATGTTCGAGTAATGTATGATGATGCAGGGTGTATTTCTACTTTAAAAAGTGATTATGCTAAAGAATTAGAAAGTTATGGAATAAAATGTGTAGTTTTTAATAAACTTCATCCAATATCTGGAGTTATTATGAATAATCGAGATCATAGAAAAATTTTGGTAATTGATGGACGAGTAGCTTTTT
>CANDCB010000186.1 GCA_947383065.1 uncultured Bacillota bacterium
AGAATTACAAAAATATTTTCATTAATATTTAAAGACATAATACTTTTTTCATCATATCCAATAGCTCTTAAAACACCTATGTTATGTATTCTATTGTTAATCTTTTTAGATATAAAGTTATATAATATATTTAATGTAAGGATTATTACTATAATACTTATAAATAATGGTATAAAATACAACATATTTAAAAATGTTGATTCTATAAAATACATTTTATCAAATTCAACATTCATATCTTTAAGTTTATTTAAAACTTCTTCTTTATTTTTATTAGAATCAATTCTCATAATATAACCTTCATATTCCATATGCTCTTTTGAAATTAAATTTCCATTTTCATCATAACTTTCGGTAAAGCCAGGATATTTTCCAGATATTTCATCATATGTTTCTAAACTAGTATAACAAGTATTTGCTTCATCCTCATATCTATTTTTATATGTACCAACAATATTTAATGTGATTTCTTTCTTTTTTAAGTCTTCATTATTTGAGATAACATTAATTGATTTATTTAAAAATTCGTCGCGTGAAAGAAATAAGTCTTTATATATTCGCTCGTCAAACTCATGAGGATAAAAGGTATCAGAACAAACTATGTCATATTTCTTTTTTAAGGATGTTCCTTTTTTTATTTTTACATCATAATCTTTATGTAGTGGTTTTATGTATATTATACCTTTTTCATTACCTTTATCAAATTCAGGAATTTCAAATATACTTAAAGAATGATATTTATTACTTAAAATAAATTCTACATGTTCAATATTGCTTATTGAATTTATTAAATCTTTTCGATTTTCATCAGAATAAATATAATACGTTCTTGCTACTTCAGAATTTAAAGTTTCGTTTTTATTTTCTACACTCATTTCGATAATCGTTAAACAACTAAAAAGAATTAAAAAAATAATCGTTAACACAACTATTAAAATTATATTTCTTTTTTCAAACAATCTATTTTTAATAATAAAAAGTTGATCCTTAAAATTCATTATTTCACCAACTTTCCTTCTTTTAAATTGATTATTTTATCAGCATATTTTTTTACTTCTTCACTATGGGAAACGACAATAATGCACTTTCCTTCTTTAGACAATTTCTTTAAATATTCAAAAATAATTTTTTCATTTTTTTCATCTAAATTACCAGTTGGCTCATCAGCTAAAATAATAGTTGGGTTATTGGCAAGAGCTCTAGCAATACATACTCTTTGTTGTTCACCTCCTGATAATTCTTTAGGTAAGTGATTGGCTCTATCAGCTAAATTTACTTTGTTCAATAATTGGTCAGCAAGGTATTCTCTACTTTGTTTTTCAATATTTTTATTAATTAACATAGGTAACATAATATTTTCTTTAGCACTCATATATTCATCCAAATAATAATCTTGAAAAACAAAACCAATTTCTTTCATTCTAATTTGAGATGCTTCTAAATCATTAAATTTTTTTGTGTTATTATTATTTAATATATATTCTCCCGAATCAAATTTATCTATTAACCCAAGAATTCTAACTAATGTTGATTTACCACTACCTGAATGCCCCATTATTGAATAAAATTTTCCTGTTTCAAAAGATAAGCTTATATCATTTAGTGCTTCTATTTTTTCATTTGGTTTATTGTAAGTTTTATTAATTTTTTTTAATTCTATTACCTTCATACTTCTATCCAACTTTCTATATAACTTATTATATAAATATAGCATAATCAAAAATGACAATATTTTAGTTTCTAAAAATTTTTTAACTTAATTTATATTCTTTCAATATTTATTATAACAAAAATTTCATATTGTAATTAAATTATGTTTTTTTATAGTACAAATATATACAAAGGTTAATATAAAAACCCTAAAATATTTTAGGGTTTATTAGTATTATTATAAAAATTATAATATTTTTATTGTTGTTCTTTAGTCATTAATAGTTTAGCTGTACGCATCATTTGGGAAGTATAACCCATTTCATTATCATACCAAGCAATTATCTTAACTAATTGGCGTTCTTCACTTTCTAAAATGTTAGTAGATAGTCCATCTACTAAGGCTCCAAATTTTTTACCTAGTACATCACTAGATACTATAGGATCAAAAGTGATTTTAAGAGATTCATTTTGGTTGTTAATAAACAGATTGTTTATTTCTTCGATAGTAGTATTTCTAGTTAATTCAAGAGTTACATCTATAACTGAACCATCAGATACTGGAACACGAAAAGCATTACCATCCATTTTACCTAAAAGAGAAGGAATAACCTTACCTATGGCACTAGCTGCACCAGTAGTAGCAGGAACAATATTCATTGCGCAAGCACGACCTCGGCGGGATAAAATTCCTTTTTTATGAGGGACATCTAAAGTAGCTTGATCATTTGTATAAGCATGAACTGTTGTCATATATCCTTTTACAATACCGATATTATCTTCTATTACTTTAAGAACAGGTGCTAAACAATTAGTTGTACATGAAGCAGCAGAAATAACTGTTTCACTACCATCTAATGTATCTTCATTTACATTATAAACGATTGTTTTCATATCTCCTTTACCAGGAGCTGAAATTATTACTTTTTTAGCCCCAGCTTCAATATGTTTAGATGCTCCTTCAAGACTTGTGAAAGCTCCTGTTCTTAAAGTAATAGAAGATAATATCGGTATTGTAAAAGGATATA
>CANDCB010000187.1 GCA_947383065.1 uncultured Bacillota bacterium
TTAAAATTATGTTATTATTATATTTAGGTGGTAATATGAAAAACAAAATAATAGTAGGAACAATAATTGTTATTTTAACAATATCCATAGTAGCTTTAATATATGCTAGTTATTCTTTAAATAAAAAAGAAGCTGAAGAAAATAGTCACTTAATTGAGCTATCATATACTGAATTGCAAGAAAAAATTACTAATAAAGACTCTTTCATTCTAGTTATATCACAAAAAGAATGTGCTCATTGTGCCGCATACAAACCTATATTAAAAGAAGTTCTAACTAAACATGACTTGTATGCATATGAACTAGTTTCTGATACTCTTACTAAAGAAGAAAATGCTAAATTAAAGGACATTGCTAATTATAGTGGAACACCAACTACAGTCTTCATTGTCGATGGTGAAGAAAAAAACACTGCTCACCGCTTAATTGGTGAATCAACTAAATCAAAAATTACTAGCAGACTAAAAGCTCTTGGATATATAAAAGAATAATAAGGTGATTTAATGAATACTAATAAATTAATTAATATTAGTGAATTTTTAAAAGGTATATTAATAGTTTTTTCGTATATTTTATTGATAGCTATTTTAAGTATACTTTTTTCTTTTTTTAAAAATCTTAAATTAATTAATTTTACTATCTATTTTTCCTGTGCAATTTTATATTCTATAATATATTTAAAAGATTTAATTAATGATTTTAAGGATTTTAAAAATAATTATAAAACAATTATAAAAACAACTTTTAAATACTGGCTCATAGGTTTTATCATTATGATAATTTCGTCCATAATAATAGCTTTTTTAAAAATAGAAATTAATGCCAATCAAGAAGCTAACATTGAATTACTTAATAACATGCCCTTAATTGAATTCATATGTGCCGTTCTTTTTGCTCCTATAATAGAAGAATTAATCTTTAGAAGATCTTTCAAAAATATATCATCAAACAAACATATCTATGCCATAACATCAGGACTTATCTTTGCTTTACTACATGTAACCTCATCTTTAACTGACAACACTAGTTTAATTATGTTAATATATCTTATCCCATATGGTGCTCTAGGAATAGCTTTTGGTTATGCTTATAGAAAGACAAATAATATATATGGAACAATGATAATGCACTCTTTTCACAATGCTTTATCGTTATTACAAATTATATTAATTGGGTGTATAATATGAAAAACGAACAACTTAATAATACAACAAGATCTATAAAATATAATAGTATAGAAGAAAATCCTAATATCCAAAATGAAGAATATGAAAAAGATAATAAAGAAAAAAATACTATTTTAAAAAAAATTGTTATTTCAGTAATTTTAATACTAATCTTCATCATTGCTTATTCTTGTTTCATTAGTCCATATATTTTTGAAACAAAAGAATACAAACTAGAAAGTTCTTTATTGCCTAACTCTTTTCATGGATTAAAAATAATTCACTTTTCTGATATTCACTATGGTACAACAATAAACAAAAAAGAACTTGATAAAATCGTTAAAAAAATAAACGACTTAAATCCAGATATCATTTTTTTCACAGGAGATTTAATCGACCGCAATATTTCCCCTAATGAAACCATTGAACAAGAAATAGTTGAATCACTAAAAAAATTAAAATGTCAATTATATAAATATGCCATTTATGGTAACGAAGATCTTATTAATACTAAATATAAAGATTTACTTAATGGAGCTGACTTTCAAGTTTTAGATAACGAATCGACACTCTTATATTATAAAGATACAACTCCTATAATGATTACTGGCTTTAATTCCTTAGAAACAAGTCCAAATTATACTATCTTAACAAATAATATTAACGACCAAGATCCTTCAAACTTTTATAAAATAGTCTTAACGCATGAACCAGATAGTTACGAAAAAATAAAAACTTACAAACCAAATTTAATCCTTAGTGGTCATTCTTTAGGTGGTTTAATAAAATTACCATTTCTAAAACCTGTTTTTTTGAATGAAGGTGCTAAAACATACTATGAAGACTACTATCAATTTGATACAACTGAACTTTATATTTCTAGTGGTTTAGGAACATCAGGAATAAATGCTCGTTTTAATAATAATCCATCCATTAATTTATATCGTCTATATGTAAAAAAAGATTAGTAACATTAAAATTACTAATTTTTTTATTTCAATATTTTATTATTTATACTCTTTTTCCCATCTACCATATATACCACATGGTAATATAAGTTCACTATTTTTAGCTTTTATACCAAGTTCATCACTAGAAACTAACCCTTTATATTTCTTAGCTACTGTTAATTTTAACACATTTTCTAATACTGTTTTAGATAGACCTGTTGTATAAGAATTAATTAAAAACAATAAAGGATCATCCGATAAAAGTTCAGTACACAAAGTAACTAATTCAAATAAATCTTTTTCTATATCCCAAACTTCTCCATTAGCCCCACGTCCAAAAGAAGGTGGATCCATTAAAATAATATCATACTTATTCCCGCGTCTAATTTCTCTTTTAACAAATTTCATCACATCATCAACTAAAAAGCGAATTGGTTTTTCAGATAAACCACTAGAAATAACATTTTCTTTGGCCCAATCAACCATACCTTTAGATGAATCAACATGAACTACTTCTGCTCCGGCTTTTAATGCCGCTATTGATGCC
>CANDCB010000188.1 GCA_947383065.1 uncultured Bacillota bacterium
GATGTTAATGGTGATGTACGTTGGTATTTATCTAATTATGCTTTATGGAAAATTGACCGCCTAGAAAATGGCCATTTACTATTAAGTACAGAAAGACTGATAAATAGCCCTTATTATATGAGCGGAATGTATGAGATAGATTTAATGGGTAAAATTTATGCTGAATATAGCTTAAGTGGCGGTTATCATCATGATTATTTCGAAATGGAAAACGGAAACTTTCTAGTAGCGAGCGATGATTTTGGCAACGAAAGCGGTACTGTAGAAGACTATATTGTTGAATTAGACCGTAAAACTGGCGAAATTGTTAAAAAATTTGATTTAAAAAATGTCTTAAATATGCAAGATGGTAAGAGTGAAAATTGGTCTGACTACGATTGGTTTCATAATAATGCTGTTTGGTATGATAAAAAGACAAATTCTATAACTTTATCTGGTCGTCATCAAGACGCTGTAATTAATATTGATTATAATACTGGAAAATTAAATTGGATTATCGGCGATCCAACAAATTGGAGTACTGAATATCAAAAATATTTTTTTAAACCAATTGGTGATAATTTTGAATGGCAATGGAGCCAACATGCAGCAATGATAACTCCAGAAGGATATGTATTTATATTAGATAATGGTAATAATAAATCTAAAAATAAAGATGAATATGTCAAAGCTAGCGAAAGTTATACTAGAGGAGTAATGTATAAAATTGATACTGATAAAATGACCATTGAGCAAATATGGGAATATGGTAAAAAAAGAGGTAGTGAATTTTATTCTCCATATATATCAGATGTTGATTATATAGCTAAAAATCATTATATAGTTCACTCAGGCGGAATAGTATATGTAGATGGTAAAAATTCAAACCAACCAGCAGGATTCAGTAAAAATACAACATTAGTTTCTGATACCGTAGAATTACTAAATAATAAAGTCATTTTTGAAATTAAATTACCAACAAATAACTATCGTGTAGAAAAAATGGCTCTATATACTGATAAAGACGACTTTAGTCTTGGAAAAAGTAAAAGAATAGGTACTCTTGGTACTACAGAAATAGATAAGAAAAGTTTTATGCCTCTTTTATTTAGTAAAGATATTGATGACGAATACAAAGAACATGATATAACAGTCAATAAAGAAATTGATCGCTTAGTAATAAAGGGTAGATTCAAAAGAACTAATAAAGTAAATGTTATTTTATACAACAATTTATTTACTAAAATTTATAATATAAAAGTTAGCAAAAAACCTTATACTGCATTATGCGTTGATATCTTTACTGAAGAAGAAAATGAAAAAGGAATCAATGTAACTAAATATATTAATGAAGATAACTTAAAAGGTAAGTATTCTGTATATTTAGAAATAGATGGAAAAATATATAATACAAAACAATATGTTGAGTTCTAATGAAAAATAAAATATTAATATTAATTTTCTTTCTGGTTATTATATTAACTACATTAGGTATATATATATTTAAAACGACATTAAATGAAAAATCTGAATTTAAAGAATCAGAGATAATTTATAAAAATACTCGTTTAGAGGATGTCAAATTTAAAAATAATAAAATTAATATATATATTTTTTGGGGTGAAGGCTGCCCTCATTGCGAAGAACTATTTACTTTTTTTGAAAATATAAAATTAAAATATGGTAAATATTTTACCGTTTATGGTTTTGAAGTTTGGAAAAATCAAGAAAATGGTGAAATAATGGATCAATTTTTAATGGAATTAAATGGTGAACCCAAAAAAAGATCTGTTCCATATTATATAATAGGCGACCAAGCTTTTAGTGGCTACATATCGAGTATGGATGAAAAATTAATAAAAATAATAAAAAATAAATATCGTAATAGAAAAAAAATTAATAAATTTGAAGAAATATTTTCTTAAAAAAGATATAATCTAAATTCAAAAAGAATATTAAAAAAAGACAAAAATATTGTCTTTTTTTAAATCTTCAATTGTAAGATAATAAAATATATATTAAAATGTATAAAAAGGAATAATAAAATATCAGGAAGTGATGTAATGAATCTAGAAAAAATTGCTAATTTGATAAAGAAAATAAGACGCGAAAACAATTTAACCCAAAAAGAATTTGCTGATAAATTAGGTGTTACTTACCAAGCAGTATCAAAATGGGAAACGGGCAAAAATATTCCAGATATTGTCATTTTAAGTCAGATTAGTCGCGATTATAACGTCAGTCTTGATGAAATATTAAACGATTCCGAAGAAACAAGCTTTAAAAAGAAAACCAAGAATAAATTTTACTTGCTTATTATATTAATAACAATTATTATCGTATTTTTTAGTCTAATGTTTTTTTTAAATAAAAAAGATAATGATTTTGAATTTAAAACCTTATCAACTACTTGTGACAATTTTACTATATCTGGAAGCATATCTTATAACTATCAAAAATCTGCAATCTTCATTTCAAATATAGATTATTGTGGTGGTGAAGATAAAACTGAATACGAAAATATTGAATGTATATTATATGAAAATGAAAATAATAATCAAAATAAAATAAGTTCTTATGTATACAATGAAAAAACTAAAATAACATTAGAAGAATTTTTAAAGGAAGTCTCTTTTAGTATTGATAATTATAATCATGTTTGTAAGATCGGAAGAGCGTCGTG
>CANDCB010000189.1 GCA_947383065.1 uncultured Bacillota bacterium
GTTAATAATAAGCCACAAAATGTTGTGAATATATAGGTGTAATATGTGGCGTAATGATGTAAAAGATTTTATGAATAAAGTTAAAACTAATATAACATATAAAAATATTGAAATATCTTTTAGTATTAAAGAGAGTAAAGATAATTTAAAAATCTTATTAAATCGTCCAGATTTAATTTATGGAATAACATATATTTTAGTTCCAAAAGCAATGGGAAATTTAGCTAATAAAATAGCTATTCATCCTTTAACAAAAGAAGAACTACCAATTTTTGTTGAAGATATTGATGAGCCAATATTAGGAATACCTGCACATATTGAAGAAGATTATTTTTATGCAATAAAAAATAATATAAAAATTAAGCAAGTAATAATGCCTGTAAATACGAGTCTTGATGAAAATAGGCCTCGCGAAGATAAAGAATGGAAATATCGAGAAAATGTTGTTTTAATTGTTAAACATTGGCAGGAAGAAAAATACTTATATATAAATTATAAACAGCAAAATTGGCAATGTTTTATATCAGGTGGTATCGATAATGGGGAATCTTCATATGAAGCAGCAGTACGTGAATTAAAAGAAGAAAGTGGATATACAAACATTAAGAATATAGAAGAACTTCCTTTTAAAATGGCTAATGTTTTCTATGCTGCACATAAAGGAGTAAATAGATATTCCACCGTTACATCTTTTTATATTGAACTAGCTGATAGCAATCAGATTTTAATTTCTACTAATGAGAAAGATGAACATGAAATTAAATGGGGGACTAAAGAAGAATTACATGAAATATTAAAAAATGGTTTTACAGATCAGATATGGCTATTAAAACAACATTTTAATGAAATAGGTGCTTATACAGGGCAAGGAAAATACATAAATTCAGATGTTTTAAATGACATAGAAAATCAAGAAGAAGCAATAAATAAAATATGTAAATATTTAGAAGAAAATAATCAAGCTTTATAATAAGTTATGAATTAGATTTAAAGATGGATGTCAAATGATATCTGTCTTTTTATTAGGGCTATCTTATGTAACCACTATAGTAAATAATTGGTATTATTTTAACGAACTAACGTTTGCAGAAATATTTATTTTATAGTACAATATTAATGGTGATTGATATGGAGTTACAAGAAAAACTAAAAATATTAGCAGATAGTGCTAAATATGACGCTTCTTGCTCATCAAGTGGAAGTAAAAGAATAAATAATAATGGACTAGGTAATACTTCTATAAGTGGAATATGTCATTCTTTTTCTGCTGATGGACGATGTATTTCTCTTTTAAAAATTCTTTTAACTAATTGTTGTATTTTTGATTGTAAATATTGTTTAAATCGCAAAAGCAATGATATTAAAAGAGCTATTTTTACTCCAGAGGAAATATGTACTATTACTTTAAATTTTTATCGTAGAAATTATATTGAAGGTTTATTTTTAAGTTCTGGAATTATAAAAAGTCCAGATTATACGATGGAATTAATAATTAAAACAGTATCTTTATTACGTCAAAAATATAAATTTAATGGTTATATTCATGCTAAAGCTATTCCGGGAGCTAGTCCAATTCTTTTAAAGAAACTTGGTTTACTCGTCGATCGTTTAAGTGCTAATATTGAACTTCCAACTGAAAAAGGGTTAAAGTTGTTGGCTCCTAATAAAGAAAGTAAAAAAGTTGCTCAAATTATGGAATTTGTAAAAAATAATCAAAGTAAGAAATATGTTCCTGCTGGTCAAAGTACTCAAATGATTGTTGGTGCAACAAAAGAAACAGATTTGGAAATTATGAGTAGAAGTGCAAGTTTATATGATAATTATTATTTAAAAAGAGTTTTTTATTCTGCTTATGTACCAATAAATAAAGATAATCTTTTACCTAGTTTAAATCATCCTCCTTTAATAAGGGAAAATAGATTATATCAAGCTGATTGGCTTCTGCGATTTTATAATTTTAAAGTAGATGATCTTTTAGATATTAAAAATCCTAATTTTAATATTTTACTTGACCCTAAAGCTGATTGGGCTTTAAGACATTTAGATGAATTTCCTAAAGAAATTAATACATGCTCTTATTATGATCTCCTTAAGATTCCAGGAATCGGGATTAAAAGTGCTAAAAGAATCATAACATCTCGAAAAAATTTTACTATTCATTTAGAAGATTTGAAACGGATGGGGGTTGTTTTAAAACGAGCTAAATATTTTATTTTATGTAATGGTAAATATGTAACTAATATAAATTTTTTTAATAAAGATTTAATTATGAAAAATGTTATTTTAGAAGATAAAAATTTAATAGCTTGTAATAATGAACAATTGAGGTTATTTTGATGAATAATATATATATCTATGATGGAGATTTCATATCTCTTTTAAATATCATTTGGATTCTTTTAAAAAATAATATTAAACCTGAAAATATAAAACAAGATACATATAATCCTTCTTTATTTGAAAATATTATATATTTAACTTTTTCTAAGGAGGAAAAAATAATTGACCAAATAACTAGTACTTTAGGTTCTTATATTCTACGTATTATGTATTATGTCTTTTTATCAGAAGAAGAAAATAAAGAATTAATTCTCTATTATTTTTTTCTTAATTCTTTAAAGTACCGACGTAATATTATATATCATCGTAATTTAAAA
>CANDCB010000190.1 GCA_947383065.1 uncultured Bacillota bacterium
CATGAGAGCTTTATATATTATCTCGTCGACTAAACTACTTTTCCCCGAACCAGAAACACCTGTCATGACTACTAAAGAATTTTTAGGTATTTCTAAATCAACATTTTGAAGATTATTTTCACGTGCCCCTTTAATTATAATCTTGTCCATTTATAACACATCCTCATTTTTTTTATTTTTTCTTAAATCGTAAAAATTACATTTTTGACATAGCTTATGATATTTATGATTTTGGCAAAATCCAGTATTAATCTTTTTAAATAAATCGCTATTTATTATATCACTTAAATCTTCTTTGTAAATATTTCCCAAATTGATTATTCCAGAGCTATCTAAACAACATGGAATAACTGTCCCTGATACTAAAATGCCAATAAAGTCTTTGGTTCCTCGACAAGTACCAAGAGGATTAAAATAATTATTATCATAACTTGGCCAGATAAATTCTTCTTCAATTTCATAATATATATGAGAATTGATTTTTAATTTTTTTTCATCTTTTATTTGAACCTGATATTGTTTATTTAAAGCTAAGATAATTTTATCTTTGTAAGGACTATTAACCCATAAACGAAATTTTATAATAGTGTTATTAAGTACCAAGTTATTAACAGTATCAAAGATGTCTTTAAGATAATTTTCTAAACTCTTATTATATTTGGGATGAAAACTATGGAGAGAAATATTTATTTGTCTTATATTCTTATTATCTTTAATTTTATTAATTAAATACCCATTAGTTGTAATATTAATAAAGTAATAATCACTAGCTATATTAATAAATTCATTAATCTGAGGATGAACTAAAGGTTCACCTAAAACATGAAAATATAAATATTTTGTATGATTTTTTATTTTGGATAAAATAATTTTAAATTCTTCTAAGCTTAAAAACTTTTTTGGCTGATTATTTTTAATACAAAAAGAACAATCTAAATTACAATTATTGGTTATTTCTAAATATATTCTTTTGAACATAAAACACCTCCTATGTATTATATCATACTTATGTTCGTTGTAAAGATAAATTTAATTTAAATTATATTTCATTTCTTTTTTTATTTTTATATAAAGTTTTTCTTGTAAAATGGATGTAATTTTAAACGATATATGAAGTGTTATATTCTTTTATTAATATTATTGGTATTTCATTATTAAAGATAATTCTAAAAACTATAGATATTTTCTATAAAATAATATTAATAGGCGAGGTATTATAGATGGCGATAAATAGAATTAAAAAGTTAAGACAAAAAAGAAAAATTACACAATTAAGATTGGGAACAGAAATAGAAGTATCCCAAGAAACTATTTCAGCTTATGAATCAGGTAAAGTTGAACCAAAATTAGATAATTTAATAAAGATGGCTGATTTTTTAAACACGTCTACTGATTATCTTTTAGGAAGAATTGAAAATGATGCGCCATTAATTGATATTGTTAATAAAGTTTCAGATGAACAATTAAATGAGTTACTTAATAATTACTGTCTTTTAAATAATTTACAAAGAAAAGATTTGATATGGTACAGTGGAATTGTAAGAAAAAAGGACCTATAGTTTTAAACTAAGGTCTTTTTATATCTTTATTTCTTGTCTAAAGTGTCAACAATATCAGCATATTCATCAATATCTAAATCTAAAATATCATTTTCTTCTTCGCTTGATTGATGATTTAATACTTTAGTTTGTTTTACATTGCCTACACCATCTAATGTATCATCTATTTTTTTTAATTCTTGGATGATGGTATCTGAGTCTTTTCCCGACATAAAATCATAATAATCCATCTCATCGCCGATAAGAGAATTATATGTATCTTCGGGGCCATTTTTTATTGGCGGAACAGTGATTCGGCCTTTATTATATTTCAGGCATTTATTAAAGGTATTGATAACGCCCATTATTTCCAGTCCCATATAAGCAGGTTTAACATCTAACCATGCTTCTAAACTAACATCGAAGCTTTCAGGATCAGCTTTTTTTAAAGCATCAACATCTTTTATAAGGGTTTCAATGTTGCGTAAACCAAAAACACCAATTATAGCTTCTTTGTCATGATGTTCATAATCAGCTAAATTTTTCATACGGCCTCTAGTTATATGGCGACTTATAATATCTTCAGCTGTTGCTTCGGGAACTTCAATATTAAAATCAACATTTTTATATTTTCCATTATCCATTTGAATATAAAAAGAAAGAAAATTATCAACATAACTAAATTCAAAAGCATCATAAATAATTTTACCATTTATTTCGCTAGTCATAATAGTTAAACCTTTGCGAACACTATAACCAGCATATACATATTTAGCTGGAAGATTTTTTAATAAATAATTTAACATATTAACCATTCCTCTTTGTTTTTTTATTTTGGATATTATAAACAATTTTTAAAGATAGTTTATGAGAGATAAAACGATTAAAGAAAAGACCTAATTTAACATTAAAACCAGGAATAATTAATAGCTTATTTTTAAACATTTTATCTATGCCATATTGGGCTACATATTCACTACTTAGACCCTTCATATTAAATGAGCCACCAGCTACTTTGTTAAAGTTAGTGTTCACTGGACCAGGACATAAACAACTTATATGAACATTACAGATCGGAAGAGCACACGTCTGAACTCCAGTCACGGTACCTTATCTC
>CANDCB010000191.1 GCA_947383065.1 uncultured Bacillota bacterium
CCCAACACGTCACACTCTTTCCCTACACGACGCTCTTCCGATCTAGCTGGTTACTCAGAACATCAAACTGGTTTTGCTTTCGATATTCGTGATTTTCCATTAACTAACGATGATTTTTCCCAAACTAAATCTTTTAAATGGGTAAGCGAAAATGCTTATAAATATGGTTTCATTTTAAGATTTCCCGAAAATAAAGAAGATATTACTGGATATCAATATGAACCATGGCATTATCGATACTGTGGTCTTGAATGCGCAAAATATATTCATGATAACGACATAACATTTGAAGAATACTACGAATATTTTATTAAATACAAAAATCCTCGTAATTTAAAATAAAAAAAGATTATCAGTTAAAACTACTAATAATCCATTTTTATTCAGAATATAAATTGATTTTTCTAGCAAGCTCCACTTCTCTTTTTTTAAATAGTTCAAAATCCTCTAATATACTTTGCATTTCCTGTAAATAATCTTTATACTTTTTATCAGGATAATACATTTTAGCATATCCATTAGTGCTATACTTAGAATAAAGTTTTTTATATGAATATTCTATAACTTGATTTAACGAAGGATTTTCATCCTTATGCTTATCTTTTTGATAACACAAAGATCTTGTTAACATCCCTTCAACAGATATTGCTCGATCAGCTGATGAAACTATTTTTCCATAAACACTTCTCGCCTCATATTCTAAGCTTGCTCGATGATCTACTATAGCTTCACTTATTAACTTAATTTCTTCTAAAGTAAAAAAAGATTGCATTTTTTTGTCGGCCAAAAATAATAATGAAGATACTTGTTCATGATTATCTGGATCATCTTTATAACCTATATCATGATAAGCAGCTGCTACATAAACAATATTAGGATTTACATTCAATTTGAATTCTTCCATAATTTCAAAACTTCTATCAATAACTGATAATATATGTTCTTTACCATGACCACCAATATTATCATTATAAAGAGGTAATACATTATCTTCAATATAATCTTTTATCTTTTTATCTATACTTTTCATCAAGATAATCCCACTATTTCATCATCTATAAGATTTATTTTTTCATAATTTGGTCTTACTGGCAAACCTGGCATCGTAATAATATTTCCTAAATAAACAGTTATAAAACCAGCACCATTATATAATTTAATATCTCTTACAGTTACTTCATAACCTTTTGGATTACCTAAATTATCTTTATTATCTGAAATTGAATATTGCGTCTTAGCTATACAAATTGGTAATTTATCAAAACCATCACGTTCAATATCTTGAATTATCCTCAAGGCTTCTTCACTATAATTTATCTTACTTGCATGATACACATCTTTAATTATTCGTGAAATTTTATCTTTTATAGAAGAATCTAATAAATAAAGTTCTTTATAATCTTCTTTTAAACTACAAGAAATAACTTCTTTAGCAAGATTTATAGTGCCTTCTCCACCATCCATATAAGCAGTAGAAATAGCAAATTTAACATTCTCTTTTTCCGCATATTCTTTAACAAAATTAATTTCTTCAGAAGTATCACTTTCAAATTTATTTAAACATACAACTATATTACTTGTCATATTTTTTAAAATATCTATATGAGCCTTTAAATTACTAATTCCATCTTCTATTTTTTCATGACCATTATATTTTAAAGCTTTTATCGTTGTTACTAAAACAGTCACTGCTGGTTTTAAGTTATTTGCTCGACACTTAATATCAAAAAATTTCAAAGCTCCTAAATCTGAGCCAAAACCAGCTTCCGTTATACAATAATCACTTAATTTCAAAGATGTAGTTGTCGCTATCACACTTGAACAACCATGAGCAATATTTGCAAAAGGGCCACCATGTATTATAACTGGATTATGTTCTAATGTTTGAACTAAATTTGGTTTAATAGCATCTTTTAATAATACTAATAATGAACCTGTAACATTTAATTCTTTAACAAGTACTGGACAATTATCCTTTGTATACCCAATCAAAATATTATCAAGCTTCTTTTTTAAATCATTTAAATCTTTAGCTAAACAAAGAATAGCCATAATCTCACTAGCTGCTGTAATATCAAATTTCTCATTACGTTCATAATTCTTACTTTTTATTATTATATCTTTTAAAGCTCGATCATTAACATCTAAACAGCGATTAAATAATATTTTATTTTCATCTAAATTTAAAACATTACCTTGAAAAATATGATTATCAATTGCTGCACAAATTAAATTATTTGCTGCTGTAATTGCATGAAAATCCCCAGTAAAATTAAGATTTATATCTTCCATTGGTAAAACTTGAGAATATCCTCCACCTGTAGCTCCTCCTTTTATACCAAAAACAGGACCCAAAGATGGTTCACGTAAAGATGCTGAAGCATTATAACCTAATTTACACATTGCATCCAATAAACCTATTGAGACTGTTGTTTTTCCTTCACCAAAAGGAGTTGGTGACGTTGCCGTTACTAAAATCAACTTCCCGTAGTCGCCACCAATATCTTTATAATTTATTTTAGCTTTATAATTCCCGTATAATTCAATTTTATCTTCAATATTCAATTTTTTTGCTACATCTTTTATTAAATCCATTTCTGT
>CANDCB010000192.1 GCA_947383065.1 uncultured Bacillota bacterium
ATTATTATAGCCTGCAAACATCACCATATCAAAACTTTTATGTTTTCTATAAGTTAATATTTTTTCTTTGATATAGTTTTGGCCAATATAAAGGTTGAAATCTGGTTTAAAAATTAGATCTTTACGGTCAAAATCACTTATTATTCTTAATTCACTTTTTATCCCGTGAGTATTAACAATTTTACCAATATAAATATAATCCATATTATTTATTTAACTCCGCAATCATTGTATCATAGTGACTATTAACTATATTCTCTACTTTTATGCCTAAACTAGTGGCGATATTAATTAATTCTTCCTCGTAATTTTTTTTATCACTATTTTGTACTAAATATTCTAATTCAACAAAAAAGCCAAGTTGTTCTACTTCATCAAGACAAATATTAATCTCTTGATATTTAGTTGTTCTTCTTTTTTTATTGACTCTGACCCATTCTTTATAGCCTAAAGCAGCTAAAAAGCTATTAGCTTTTTCATAATCACTAACTTGAAATTCAATTTCTTCAGATTCGCTTTTTTTAGCACTTTGCTTCTTATAATTTAATTCAACTAAGTCATCTACTTTTCTTACACGAAGCCATACTGAATCTTTAACACTTTCTGTATTATTTAAATCAGCAACATATATAGTATCATTTTGTATTTTATAATTACTAATCTTACAACCTAAATCTTCTAGTCTCTTAACTAAGTCAGCCATGTTATCGATCTTAAATTTCAATTCAATTTCACGCATTTAAAACACCAATTCTTTCTTTTTTTAATAATCTATTTTCGACTATGAGACCTTTATAACCTAAAGTATAAGTTAGTTTATTATTATTTAAACGTTTATTTAAATAAACTATTTCTTTTCCACTAAGTTCAATTCCATAACGAAGCATTTCTTCGCTATTTTTATCACTTAAAGGTAGGATTACTGTACTTAGTACCCCATTTATTAAAATTTGGTAACTACCTTCAAAACAAGCATTACCATCTGCGCTTATTTTAACTTTAATACAAATATTTTCGGGATAGCCAATAAAAATTAAGGCTTCTTTAATATACTTACAGGCTAATTTATGGCCAATTATTTCTTTATCCATTAATTATCACTCCTATTAAATAATTCATATAAAATAATACTAGTAGCTACTCCTACATTTAGACTCTCGCACTTGCTATTCATGGGAATATAAAGAAATTGATCACATTTACTAAGTAAATTTTCACTTACCCCATTAGCTTCATTTCCCATAATTATAGCTATCTTATCGTTTTTCATATCTATATTTTTTAAATTGCTACCACCATTAACTTTAGTTCCAAAAATTTTATAACCTTTTTTTTGGAGGTCATCAACAAAAGAATTTAATTCTCTTTTTATAATATTAATGTGAAAAATCATTCCTTCACTGCTTCTTAAAACTTTATCATTATATAAATCAACTGTATTATTTGATAAGACAATAGATGAGACATTAAAAGCTACACTGCTTCTAATAATGGTTCCCAAATTACCAGGATCTTGTAAATTATCTAAAATAAGAACTTTATCTTTTAATTCTTTTTCTGGAAGATAACTTGCTACGCCAATAATTTTTTGGGGATTTACACTATTACTAAGTTTTTTTATAACATCATAACTTACTAAAGTTACAGGAACAGTGCTAGTAAAATCATAATCTTCTGTTTTTAAAACCTCACATAAAACTCCAGACTTTAACGCTTCTAAGACTAAATGCTTACCTTCAACTAAGAATTTTTTTTCTTTTTCGCGGTACTTTTTTAAAAGGAGTTTACTTAAACTTTTTATTTTTTTGTTATCTAAAGATTTAATAATATCCATTATTCCACCCTCAATCTTTTACGTGCTAATTTATAATAGGGATACCTTTTTTCAACTTCTTGCCAAAAACTCTTACTATGGTTAGCTTCATAAAAATGACATAATTCATGAATGATTACATAGTCTATTAAAGTAACATCTTTTTTTATTAATTCACTATTTAAAGTTATTATACATTTAGTTACATTATTAACTCCCCAGCAACTAGTCATTTTTCTGATTTTTAAACTAAATTTAGGTATGTTAGTAAAATTATTTAAAATGGCATTTATTCTTTCGGTAAATATACGGAGCGTTTCGCTTTTTAACCATTTATCTAACATTTTAGTATCTTTGGTAAAAATGAAATCATTTTCAATTGTTATTTTTTCTACTGTATTATCATAAATTATTGTATAAATATCACCTAAATAGTAAAATTTTTGGGATACTTCTTGTTTCTTTAAAAATTGTTTGTACATTTTTAGCAAGGCTTTTTCATTTTCTAAAATTAGCTCTTTTATCTTTTTTTCTGAAATAAAACGGTTACAAGTAATATACATAATTCCGTCATCTTTGAATCTAAAATAAATATTTTTATTATTCTTTTTTATTATTTGAATTTCTATTTCATATTCACCAAGTTGGGCTCTCATATTAATCACCTTATATTATTAATTTTAACATATAATTATCGTAATCAAAACGATAATCTTTTTCAATAATTGCAAATAATTTATTCAAGATTTTTATTTTATCATCTTTATTTGTCCATGGTATATCTC
>CANDCB010000193.1 GCA_947383065.1 uncultured Bacillota bacterium
CCCCCAAGACGTCACACTCTTTCCCTACACGACGCTCTTCCGATCTCTTTAAATGAGCTTTCTGAATCTATAAAAAGATATGGAGTTATTCAACCGATTATTGTGTCAAAAAAAGACGATTATTATCAAATTGTAGCAGGTGAAAGAAGATGGAGAGCTTCTAAAAAGGCTGGTTTAAATGAGATACCTGCAATTGTTAGAGAGAATGACGAACAAAAAAATAGAGAAATTGCTTTGATAGAAAATATTCAAAGAGAGGATTTAAATCCAATTGAGAAGGCTAGAGGAATTAAGTTGTTAATGGAACAATATAATTTGACTCAACAACAGGTTGCAGAAGTTATTGGAAAAGGGAGAAGTACAGTTACTAATACTTTGAGAATTTTAAATTTGGATGATAGAGTTATAGATTTGGCATTACAGGGTAAACTAACTGAGGGACATTGTAAAGCTTTATTGGGATTTGATAATCCAGATAAGCAATATGATATGGCTTTATATATGATAGAGTCTGGTGATAGTGTTAGAGATGCAGAGAAAAAGACTAAGTCGAGAAAGACCATGCCAAAGAAAAATGAGAGATATGAGCCTATTTATAGAGATATAGAGAATAGTTTTCAAAGCTTTTTTGGTACAAAAGTTAAATTAAATGCGGGACAAAGAAAAGGTAAGATTATTATTGAGTATGCCTCAAATGATGACTTAGAGCGTATACTAGACTTGATTAAGTAAGGAGACTAGGTTTACAATATGAATGATATGACGTTTATTTTATCTATAGTTGTTAATGTTATATTTACTGCAATTGTATTATTTTTCTTTTATAAGTTACGAAGAGTAGAGAAGAAATATTCTGAATTTATCTCGAAATTTGATAAAAATGAGAATATTGAAGAGACTCTTAAAGATTATATAAATATGGTAAATAATGTAAATGAAGACAATAAGATTATGCATGCTAATTATTTAAATCTTGAGAAACAGCTTAATAGATGTGCACAGAAGATTGGTATAGTTAGATATAATGCTTTTGACGATGTTGGTAGTGATTTGAGCTTTGCACTTGCAGTATTAGATAATGAAAATAATGGCGTGGTGTTGAATGCTATTTATGCTAGGACATCAAATAATATTTATGCTAAACCTATTGAAAATGGTACTTCAAAGTATACATTATCTGAAGAAGAGATACATGCAGTTAGCTGTGCGAAAGAACAAGAAAAAATATAAATAAATATATTGACAGGAGATAGTTTATGTGGTAGACTATTAACTGTCTTATGTGGAGAGGTGGTCGAGTTGGTTTATGGCACCAGTCTTGAAAATTGGCGTAGGTTTATAGCCTACCGTGGGTTCGAATCCCACCCTCTCCGCCAAAGCTAGATGTCTAATAAATATCTAGCTTTATTATATATGGAGGCTTACCCAAGTGGCTGAAGGGGACAGTTTGCTAAACTGTTAGGGTTCGCAAGGGCCGCGAGGGTTCAAATCCCTCAGCTTCCGCCAAGAGAAATACTGAAAATGTATTTCTTTTTTTTTGTATTTGGCAGTAAATTTGTTTAGTTCAGTTTATTTGCTTCGAAAATCGATTTTTAAGGATTTTATTTTTATAAAATAAAATATGTCGAGAAATGATTTTAATTCGTTTATTTTTGATTTTGACGTGTCTGAATATTAATATATTATTTTATAAGAGATGGAAGAAAAAAATGTTTGATGGAAAATTTTTAAAATGATTTTCTTTAAGAATCGAAAATAAACGTTTTTATATTTAAAATGATTAATTATATTAATTTGCTTTTTTAATTGGTTATTTTCGATTTTAGTGCGTGTAGAGATTGTTTAAAAAGTGTTAATTTAGATAGATAAAAAATTGAATAGTTAAAATTAAAGATTTTTATTAAATTTTACATTCTAAATAAGGCGGGCGCTGGGTTTTAGATATTGGTTTATAGTAAATATTACATGAAAAAATTAATTAAATTTATTTTTTTGCAATTAAATATAATAAATATTAATAAAATAAAAATAATTATTATAGATAATTTTAGTGTTTAATTGGTATTTATTTAATTAATAATTATTTGAAAATAATATTAATAAATAAATGCAAATAAAATAAAAAAATAATAAAAAAAATATTATTTATTAATAATAAAATAAATATCAAAAAATAAATATAATTAATTTTTTCATGTAATAAAAATAGAAATAAATAAATTATATAGTTAAATTGAAAAATAGAATCAAAAAATTAGAAAATAAATAATTTGTTTTAAAATAGACTATTGGACAATTAAAAAAATAAATTAATAAAAAATAATTTTTAGATAAATAGTTAAAAAAATAATTGTTTAAAATTAATATTTAAATTTTTTTTTGTACAAAAGAAATTATTTACTTAGAAATTTAATGAGTGTGTTTGAAAATTAAGAGAATTTAGAAAAAGAAAATAAATGAGGGGAAATGTTTTAAGTACAACAAAAAAATGATTTTTTTAATTTTTTATTTTTGAATTTAAAACGGCTATAGCCAAGGAAATAAGTAGATCGGAAGAGCGTCGTGTAGGGAAAGAGTGTGACGTGGTGTGGTGGTG
>CANDCB010000194.1 GCA_947383065.1 uncultured Bacillota bacterium
TTTATCTGGATGGGAAGAAGATTTTGCCATGTGCTATAAATTTCCTGTTAGATGCGACATAGAAGCAATAAAATATTTAAAGAATAGTATAACATTTTTTACTAAAGAAGTTATTGTAACAGGGCATTCTAAGGGAGGACATTTAAGTATTGTTTCAAGTATGTATATGAATCCAATTTTTAGAAATAAAATAAAGAAAATTTATAATTTTGATGGACCAGGTTTACGTCAAAAAGAAATTAATTCTGTAAAATATAAACGTATTGCCTCTAAAATAGAACATATTGTTCCTAACCATTCTATTGTTGGATTATTACTAAGACATAGTGATAATATTAAAAGTGTGAAATCAATACGTAAAGATTTGTATGCTCACTCGATTTTTAACTGGGAAGTAGAAGAAGATAGTTTTATAAGAGATAATTTAAGTAAGTTAAGTATTAATTTGGATAAAAGCATTATAGAATGGCTTGACTTTCATGATGATTTTGAAAGACAAAATATTATTACGAAAATATTTGAATATTTACGAAAAAATGGAATTGTAGATATCACTAATTTAGTAAAAATAAGGACATTAATATCATTAATAAAAAATAGAAAAGAAATCGATAAAGAGACAAAAGAAGTGTTAGCAAATTTTATTAAATTTAACTATGATTATCATGTAAATAATTCTTAAAAAAAAGACAAAAAGTTCTTCGAAAAGAACTTTTTTAATTATATTCATCTTCAATATTTCCTACAATTTCTTCAATAGCATCTTCAATAGTTATTATTCCTACAAAATCTTCTTTATCCATAATTATAGAAATATTTTCATGTTTTTCTTGCATAATACGAAAAATATCATCAATTTTTTCTGTTTTTTTGAAAAAAAGAGCAGGATGGATTAAATTCTTTAACGAAAAAGGTTGATCATTTTGATGTAAGTAAATAAAATCTTTTATATTTATAAAACCTAATACTTTACTTTCATCTTCATTTAAAACAGGAAAACGAGTATATTTACTTCTTTTAATCTTAGATATTATTTGTCTTTTATTATCATTAATATTAATTGATATAACTTTATCTCTTGGAGTCATAATTTTGCTGGCATTCTTATCATTAAATTCAAAAATATTTAAAATATATTCTTTTTCTTTTTCTTCTAAAATCCCTTCACGATTACCTGTAATAATCATTTTTTTTATATCTTTTTCCGTTAAAGAAGAACTAGGCTCTTTTATATTTAGAATTTTACAAATAATTTCTGTCGATTTAGTTAATAGGACAATAATTGGATAGAAAATAGTTGAAATAAAAGTTATTAAATTTATTGTCATTTTAGCTACTTTTAAAGGATTAGCACGCCCAATTTTTTTAGGAACTAATTCCCCAATTACTAAGGTAATATAAGAAAGTATTAAAGTAATAACAACCATTAAGAAATTTTCTGTAAATGTTTCACTTATTATAAAAAAACCTTTATTTATTAAAATATCAGTGAAAGAATCACTTGCAAAGGCTGATGCAAGAAAGCCCGCTAAAGTTATCCCTATTTGAATAGTTGATAAAAATTTACTTTCATCTTCTAACATTTTTGTGATTTTTTTAGAAACTTTATCTTTTTTACGAAATAAAGTATGTTTATCCAAAGACAGATAAGCAATTTCACTACTGGACAAAACTCCATTAATAAGTATTAATAATATCAATAAAATAATTCTAATAAGCATAAACAATCTTCCTTTATATAATAGTATACCATGTTATGATATAATTTATTTAGATAAGTTGGTGATTTAATGTTAGAAGACACATTTAGATATTTAGTTGGAGCTTATTATGGCATTGCCGAAATGGACAATTATGACTTAAAAGAATATGTTTTAAAAGATATTGAGCAATATATTAGAGAATATATAAAAGAAAATCCCGTTAAAAATTTCGATTATATGAAAGAAGCTATAGAAGTTGAAAAAGAAAGATCTTTGAAAACTAAATTACAAGATAGTTTATTAGTGTTACCAAAAGTAAATGCTTCCATGGAACTTATTTTGTTAGTGAAATCAAAGTTAAAAGAACTAAGAGAAGAAGAAATAAATAAATTTTAGTGTATTTTTAATAGTTAGATTATCCATTTATATTATATTTTTTGATAAATCTTTGAAAAATATTTTTATTTTTATTATAAGCTAAAAAAGTATTGACTATTATAAAAAAAAATAATATAATTAAATTACTTAATAGTAAAGTGTGGAAAGTTATACAAGTTATTCTTCACTTAAGTAATTTAATTCAAAAAAGTTGAATTAAATTAAAATATATTAGAAAGATATTCTAATAAATATAAAATTATGAAGAATAATTTTAATTAATGTCATTATAATTAACTTTATAATGTTACATTCCAGAAACTAATATTCAAAAAATATTGAGTTTCTTAAGAATAACTTGTATAAATTAGTGCTTATTAAAAGGTAACAACTTAAAATAAGCTACTTAAAATTTCTACGATTTTATCTTTGGGCTATTAAGTAGTGTACACAAATGTGGATTCAATTTTTAAATCAAAGAGCATTATATTTAATATTCCT
>CANDCB010000195.1 GCA_947383065.1 uncultured Bacillota bacterium
TTTGACAAAAATCTCAAAAAGTGCTATAATGTACATGTAGTTGAAATAGGGGGTTAAAATTATGAAAGGGTATGTTTTAGATTACGTTAATGAAAATGAGTTTAAAAAACTAGAACGTGCTTTAAAAAAATATAATATGTTAGCATATAAAAGATTGAATTTTGAATATTATCCAGCATTAAGAAATGGAAAATTTGTTGGAGTTATGACTAGTCAAAATAAAAAAGCAGGAACTAAAACATATGAGTTAAAATTACCAAGTGATAGTATGTTTACTCAAGTTCATGGTGATGTAAAACTTATATATACTGTTTATGATAATGAACAAACTATAATGTTAAATACAATAACACCATCAGACATTTTATTAGAAGGCCATAAATCTGAGTTAACAACATATAAAGGTATTATGATATCTAAACAAAATGCTTCTAAAGATATGTTTAAAATTGACTTATTAAAGATGTTACAAGATAAATAAATTAAGGAATAATAATTATCAATATATAGATTAAAGTTTACACTAAAAGTGTATTCTTTTATTTTAGAAAATAATAAAGCTTTTAATAATATAATAGTGATGGAAATAATATAATATAAAAAAGATAAAATTTTTAAATGCTATTTTTTACATTGAATGATAAAAATGTCTAAAAAACAAAATTAGTACTTTAATTTTATTTAAAATATGGTATATTAGTAGTGATATTTAGGAGCGATATTTATGGCAAAGAAAAAATCTAAAACGCAAAAATATAAAAGAAATTTAAAGAAGAAATTAAATAAAAATATCAAATCCCAAGTTGAAAAAGAAAAGGTTAAAATTACCGAGAAAAAAGAAATAATAGTTAATGATAATGTTTCTTTAGTTGATAAAGGCAAAAAGAATTTAAAAAAAGATAATGAGATAACAAAAAAAGATAATTCTAATAATGTTTACAAAAAAGATTTAGATAAAAGTAAGAAAAATACTGAAAAGACATTTGCAAAAACAGATAAAAATAAAAGTGATTTGGATAAGTTAAATAGTAAAGATAAAAAACATAAATCATTTGATTCTATATCAAGTAGTAATGATTTAAATAGACCAGTTAAAAAAGAGAAAACTAAGCTTTTAAAAAATATAGATACAGGATTAAAAGATATAAACAGTTTTTTTATTAAAATTTTTAATGGAATTAAGAAAAAATTAATACTAAAAAAAGAGAATAAACCTAAAGAAAAGAAATTACAGTTAAATAATACAAATAATAATGCAAATAATTTGAAGAAGAAAAATATTTTTTGGCGCTTGTTATATGAGTTAAAAGTTAATAATCATATTATTTTTAATGCCTTATTATTAATAACATTTATTATATTAATTATTGGTTTATTTAGAATTGAAGTCTTTAAAGTAGGAACGATTCTTTATATAAGTGGAATTTTATTATTTTTAATAATAATAGCTTTATCTTATAATAAATTTATAAGTGGGAAAGTATTTACTATTATATTGTGTTTAGGTATGGGGTTTGGAATATATAAAATGCAATATACTTATGATTTTATTAGAAATTTGGCTTTTAATAAGTATGAATATAAAACTTATTATGTAGTTACTTTTAATACACCTATTAATAAAAGTATTTATACAATAAATAATAAAAATGTTGGTTTATTGAAAGAAAATTGTGTAAATGTTGAAAGAAGATTAAATACTAAGTTGGAAGAAGTTAATTATCTTTTATATGATGATATAAATTCTTTGTTTGATGATTTTTATAGTTCTAAATATCGAGCAATTATAGTAAATGAAAATCAATATAAGTATCTTGAAAATAATGTTTTAAATACTAAGTCAGTTAAAATATTATATGAATTTAAAGCTAATGCGAAGAAGTGATTTTAATAGCAATATTAGGCATAAAAAATAATTTGCCTAATTTTTTATTTGAAAATTTATTAGACAAAAATCTAAAAGAAGAATTAATATATTAATTAAAAAGAGAGCTTTTGTAAAGTTATTTACGCTATATTAATAGCTTATAACTTTAACATAAACATTTGTACGTATTAAGTCTTGCCTTGTTTTTTTTAAAATGATAAAATAAAAAAGAATAAAGGTAGAGTTTTATTCTAGAAAAGAGGGATTTTTGTGACTAGCAGTGAGGCTTGGAAAGTTTTTTTTACAACAGGGAATATAATAGATTATTTGGTTTATGTAAAAATAAAAAGATATAATTTAATAAATTCTAATAAATAGACATATAATTTGGTGTTATAATTAATGAAAAGTGAGGTGGCTTTATGAAGCTTAAAAGATTTGGAGCTTATATAATAGATATGTTGATTGTTCATTTAATTGCGTCGTTTATTGTTATAATACCTATATTTCATTATAATTTAGAGGCTCATCAGGAAATTACTTTAGAATATTTAGATTCGATAATGTATTCTGGGTCAACTGATTTGTCAATGGAAGATGAAATGTCATTAGCTTTTGAATTTATCCAATGTGGGATTCCAATTTCTGTTGTAACGGTTTTAGTGATGTTTTTATATCTTGGTATTGGAGCTTTCTTGGCTAAGGGGAG
>CANDCB010000196.1 GCA_947383065.1 uncultured Bacillota bacterium
ATATTTTATTTAATTGTGACGATTTTCAAGCTGTTGGAAATATAAATATTGATATTAATGAAATGAATATTGATACTCTATCATTATCAGGTCATAAAATAAATGCTCCTAAAGGAATTGGTGTCCTTTATAAAAAAAATAACATTCCTTTTATCCCATTAATATTCGGTCATCAAGAAAATGAAAGACGTGGTGGAACAGAAAATACAGCATATATAATTGGTCTTGGAAAAGCAGTTCAAATTTTACTTGAAAAAAATGAGGAAGAAAACAAAAAATTAAAAAACTTAAGAGATTATATGGAAAAAGAAATACAAAAAAATATCGATGATATAATTATATATGGTGATTTAAATAATCGTCTACCAAATACCTCTAGTATTGCCTTCAAAGGAGTAAATGCTGAAGAACTATTAATAATGCTAGAATCATTCAATATTTTTGTTTCAACTGGTTCAGCTTGTAATTCAAAGCTTACGGTTCCATCACACGTATTAACTGCCTGTAATGCCGATTTAATAAATTACAGTCCTATAAGAATAAGTTTAGGAAAATATAATACAAAAGAAGAAATCAATATTTTTATAAAAAGATTAATTAATATTATTAATACTTTACGCAAAAATAAAAAATAATAAAAAAAGGAAGCTGATGTAAAATGATAAAATTTTATGAAATGTGGAATGAATTAGAACCATATCTTAAAGTAACAAATGCTTTAGAGCAAGGCTTTTCAAACGGAAAATATACAAGAATTCTTGCCAAATATGCCAAAAATGTTATAGGAATAGATACTTCATATGACTTTTTAAAAATTGCTCAAGATAATTTAAAAGATTGCAATAATATAGAATTAAAAATAATGGATGCAAAACAAATGACTTTTAAAAATAAAAGTTTTGACGTAATATTAAACACAAGTTTTCATGAATTTGATTTAAGTCATGGCGAATATAAAACTGATTTATTATTAAAAGAAGATATCTTAAAAGAAATGATAAGAGTAAGTAATACGATTATTTTTATTGAACCAACTGAAAATGCTGTAACCAATGAACTTTTTAAAGTATTCGATGAAAGTGAAAATCATTCAGATCGAATCGCCAAATCCAACAAATTAATTAGTGAATTTATGCAAAAAAACAATTATGAGCTTGTTAAAACTGGCTTAACATTTAACGAAGACTGTTTTAATAATCTTCAAGAATTAAACAACGAAATGTTAGCATGGTGGGCTGACATTAAAATACCAGAAAATGATACTGAAAAAACTACAATGATTAAAAAAATAGATAATATTTTAGAAAATGCTGGTATGTTAAAAGATTTACATGTCATAGAAGAAATAAGATTTAATGTCTATCAATTGAAAGGAGAATAAAAATGGCAGTCCTACTTAATTTTAAAATTTGTGATAATGCCCAAGAATGTGGTGGAATATCAGTCTGCCCTACCAAAGCCATATCTTGGAATGAAAAAGAAAAAACAATTCAAATTGATAACAACAAATGTATTTCTTGTGGATTATGCGAAAAAGAGTGCCCTATAGGAGCTTTTACTGTTACTAAAACAGATGAAGAATATAAAATAGTTCAAAAACAAATTGAAGATGATCCTAGAACAACAAAAGACCTATTTGTTGATCGATATGGTGCTGTATCTATATCAGAATTTTTTAGAATAGAAACTAATGAAATTCCCGAAAAAATAAAAAAGAATTGTTTAACTTTAATAGAAATATATAATCCAGACTACGCAGAATGCTTATTAAAATCAATTTCTATAAAAGAATTAACTAGTAATTTACCTAAAGATACTTTATTTTATAAAGCTGAAAGCACTAATGAATATCACGATTATGAAATAAAAAAATTACCATCTTTATTGATATTCAAAAATAATAAATTATTAGGACATATCGATGGTTATTATAATAAAGATGAATTTGAAACTATTTCTCTAAAAATTAACAACATTTTAAAAAATTCTGACTAATTAGTCAGTTTTTTTATCCGAAATTCCTTTTTAACTTGTAATAATATTATTAATTAAAATAATTTTCTTTAAAACCTTCAACAATTCCTAATTTAGAAATTAAATTTTTGATTTCTTCTTGTGATAATATATAATTAGAAAAACCTAAATTTTTAAGATAATAATATGCTTCTATCACCCTATTTGGAACCTCATCTTGTTCTAGCCAACCAAACTGAGGATAAATTTTTATTCTTTGAATATCTCCTACAATAACAGATATTTCTTTTACTATACTATCTATAGATTTATTACTTAAATTATCAAAATATTTATCAAATGTCATATCATATGAAGTAATAAATATATCTTTATCTTTTAATATTTTCTTTGCTGTTAAATAAGTTCTTCTTTCATTTAAAGGTTTATGAACTATAAGTATTTTATCTGCTTTAACACCATTTTTCTTTAATACTTCTAAAGAAAATCTAAAATTATCTCCAGTATTTGTAGATTTATCTTCAATTAAAATATCCTTCTTATCAATTCCATTTTCTAATGCTATTTCTTGATATATTAAAGCCTCAGGTTTATTA
>CANDCB010000197.1 GCA_947383065.1 uncultured Bacillota bacterium
AATATTATTTATCTTATGTTAGATAATGAATTTGATTCTTATAATAATATTATTGAAAAACTATATAGTTATCTTAAATATTTTTCTTATAATGAATATGCTTCTAATAAAGAATTATATAATTATACTCAAGAATTTATAGCAACTTTTTTAAATAAAAGAGTTAATCATTACAATATAGAATTTAATAAAGTTATTTTAAAAAATTTTAAAGTAGTTGATAATATTATATATAGCAAAAGAAAAGAATTAGCGAATAATTATCTTTATAATTTGAAGTTCAAATTATTTGTTAAAGCCTTAGCAGATCCAAATAAAGAGCCTTATAAAAACTATTTTAAAGAGGCGTTTCCATTAGATAAAATTAAAGAAAAATATATGACTTTTTTGGCTAATAAAGAGGTAGATTTTCAAAATATATTAGAACATGTTTTAATCCCCTATTCTAATAATCGTTTTGATAAAGAGAATTGTTTAAATAAATTAGGAATTAAAAAACCGATAAATACTGATGAATATAATAAATATTTAAGTGACTTAAAAACAGTTACAGAATTAAATTTTAAGATTGAAAAATATAAAAATAAATATTCTGTTTCTGATATTATAGTTATGATGAATTACATGTGTTATAATGCACCTTTAACTATTAAATTAAATAAAAAAATGGTAAAAGAATTTGAAAAAGCAATAAATGATATTGCAAAGTTAAATGGAGAAATATATGTTGATAAATCTGCGTTAAAATTTATTTATAAAAATAATATTGATATTTATAATATCGAAGAAATTATTGAATATAATAATTATTTAGAAATTTTAAATAATATATTAAATAAAACAAAGAATTATATAAATCGTCATATGTCAAATGATAATATAAAAATGGCTTTTTCCCATGATTATTATAAAGCTCTTAATACGACAAGTTATTCATTCCCTATTAATAATAAATATTATGAACCAATAAAAAGAGTTTATTCACTTAAGGATATAGAAACAATTTTTAATGGATTTGATTTAACTTGTAAACCATTTTTAGATGATACTTTAAGAGAATTTCTTTTTAATAAGAAAAATTTAATAATGGTTGCAGATGGTTATTATCATGATTTAGTAGATAATTTTGGTTTAATAATTTCTAAATGGAAAGATATTATAAAATATGTTAAAAGTTTAGATATAAATCCGCAAAATATTACTTTAATAGGAGCAGAAAACATTTTAACATTAATCAATTTTGAAGATGATCCTCTTAGTAAATCATTGAGTAAAGAAATTATAAATTCTATTTATAAAGATAGTTATTATGAGATTAATGATTTAAAATCACGAATTAATACTTTAATAGAACTTAAAAAAGCAACATATAAACGTATTACAAGTTCTATACCATATTTAAACTATAAATTTAATTCATATAGGTTAGAAATTATTGACCCTTATAATAATGATATATTGAAAACTTTTAGTGATTCATTGTATAAAGTTGGGGCTATTGGTAATGATTTTTTACATTATTCAATAATTAATAAAAATGGTTTTCAATTAGGTGTATATAAAGATGACATATTAATAGCAAAAATATTAGGAGTAAGAAATGGTAATACAATATATTTGAATACATTAGAGGGTGTAAAAGACGAAAATTATAATGAGATGCTTCGTTTATTTGCACAAGAATTAATAAGCATTACGAGAGATGAAAGTGAACCTATTGAATTTATAACGATTGTTAATAATGAAAAATATAGTAGTCGTAACGGATTTAAAATAGATCCTTCATTTAATTCAATAATAAATAGTCCAATAAATAAAGAATGTTATGATTATGAAGAATTCTCTAATATTAAAACTCTTATTAATTCAAATGAAATTTATACAAATTATGAAGATAATATTAGTACTCTTTTAGCTAGTAGTAATATAGTTGATAAGAATAGCTTTAAACAATATGATCCTGATGCAAAATATTATCGACGTCGTAATAATGTAATAAAATTAAGTAATAATATAGGTGAAGAATATATAAATAAAATTGAATCTATTCTTTATTTGTGTAAACTAGAAGATGATGAAATTAATCTTAATGACATTGTTCTTAGTTCAATGAAAACTATATATTTGGGAGATGATTATTGTCTTTTAATTACAGATAGAAATAATATATTAAAGTTTATTTTGCCATATGATAAAAGAGCTATTAAAGAAGTTGAATTATTAATTGATACAATTCAAAAGGACCAATAATATAAAATTGGTCTTTTTTGAATTGATAATTTAATTGATTCTTTTTTGATAATTTTAGATAAATTATATTTATTGTAATTTATTAACATAGTCAGTTATAATTTTGTAATTTTCATTTATTCGCTCATCTTTATTATTTATTTTTAAGGCTTTTTTAACATATTTTAAAGATTCGCGATATTTATTGTTATAAAAGCATGCTATAGATAATAAATCATAAATAGTTTCATTCCATGCTTTTTCTTCATTAATATAGGTAACAGGTTTTTCTTTTATTTTTAAAGCCATTTTTAAATATTT
>CANDCB010000198.1 GCA_947383065.1 uncultured Bacillota bacterium
AAAATACTTGTTTCATATGTATCAATTTTCTTAGCAATACCTATTATTTCTAATTTATCAAAACATGCTACTGGTCTAATTACTGGTATCTTAACTGTCTCATTAATAACATTCATACTATTTAAAGTCTGACTTGCTACTTGCCCAATACTCTCACCATTAATAATTACTTTATCATTATTCATTCTAGCAATTCGCTCGGCAATTCGATACATCATTCGACGCATTATCGTAATTAAATACTCATGAGGACAATTTTTATATATAGCCATTTGAATATCCGTAAAATTAATAACATGCAACTTAATATCATTATTATATAACGCCAACTTACGAGCTAACTGGATAACTTTATTTTTTGCTTCCAAACTAGTATGAGGAGGACTTTCATAATATATACATTCTAATTTAACACCTCTTTTTATCGCCATATATCCAGCAACAGGAGAATCTATTCCGCCACTTAACATAAGTAATCCTTTTCCAGCAACCCCAACAGGATATCCCCCAATACCTTTTTCACTATTAAAATAAATATAAACAGCATCCATTCTAATTTCAATATTTAAAGTTAGCTCAGGATTATGAACATCTACTGTAACATTATCAATATTTTTTAAAATAATTCCACCTATTTTACGACTAAATTCCATACTATTTATTGCAAAATTTTTATCGCTTCTTTTAGTATTAACTTTAAAAGTCTTAAAACTTTTTTCTTTAACTAAATTTAAAATACTCGCCTCAATTTCCTCTATACTTTTAGAATTAATTTTATAAGCAATAACATATTCATGAATTCCAAATACACTCTTTAAAGATTTAATTACTTCATCAAAATTATCCTTATTTAATGTAACAAACATTCGTCCTTTATCAAACTTAATATTGACATCAAAATCTTGTAAAGCAAAGCTAACATTGTCTTTAAGTTGCTTTAAAAATAAATTTATATTAGCCTTTTTAGTTGACAATTCCCCATATTTAACCATAATTAATTTTTCCATATACAAACCCCAATTCCTTTTAATTTTATCAAAGACTAATTATAAAGTCTATCTAATAATTTCTTTTTTTAGCTAATATCTTCGTATCATTTCTAAATTCTCTCTTAGCTTTTTCAACATCTATTTTATCATCTAAATTTAAATGTTTAATTGCTCTTTCAAAATCCCTAGCTAAATCATCTCCATTTATTCCCATTTCACGTGGTTGATCAAAAAATATATCATTATCACCTAAATGAAGGGCCTTTCTAATGAATTCTTCACTACAAGTTCTCCCATAACCACTACACCAACCATTTTTAACATCCAAAGTTTCCAAGATTCTAAATAATATTCTTCTTAAAAATTCTACATGACATAAAGTCTTATATAAAGCACTCATATTAAGCCTTCCACCATGTTTTTTTATCTGCACAATAATATAAACTAACTCATTACCACAACTACTTAATTCAAAAGTCCTCAAATCAACACTATATCCCGCTTTTTCTAATGCCTTAATTACATTAGTTATAATAATAGCACGATTTAATACTTGCTCTTTAGAAGTCCCCCAATAATAAGACAAAGATACATGTATTCTAATAAATTTAGGCTTAGAAATTCTTTCCTCTGTCTCATAACATAAAGGATTCCCAGCCGAATATAAAGGCACATTAAGATGACCACCAGCAACAGTTCTAACTAATCTATACTTATGTATTTTCCCTTTTTTAGCTGTATTTAAATCACTTTGTAATTTTAAAAATTCTTCATAACCAGGATCAACTTCACTTATTAAATCCTCAACTGCTTCTTTATATGGTTTACCAGCAAAACTTTGCTCACCTTCAACACTAGATAACTTATAAAAAACATCACGATTTACACTGGGATCACTTTTTAAATACTCATATAAAGCATAAAGATTATTAAATCTAGCCCTATACATTTTATATTTTTCACCACCAACAACAATTACCTCAGGCTGAAAAATATTATCTGGAAAATTATTAAGATTTTCTTTAGCAGCCATACTTCACCCTCTATTCTTCATTTCTATCTTTTTTAGAATCACACTTTAATATTAACTTCTTAGCTATATCAATTTCTCTTACATCACCAAGTTTATCATCTATCTCAAAATCAGAAATAGAAGTTCTAGTAAGTCGATAATATTCTTCAAACTTAGTCATAATAAATTTCAAATAATCTTTACTTTTAGTTTGAACAAACTTTTCAGCTAATACTTGATCTACTCCTTTACTATTATGTTTAATATATTTAACAATTGCAGAAGCATCTCTTGTAGTAACAAGATCGGAAGAGCGTCGTGTAGGGAAAGAGTGTGACGTGTTGTACACGATTATCATACCAAAACATTTTTGGGGTCATTCTCTGTTGAACAGATTCATCTATCTTTCCACGTGATGAAAACGCTTCATTTTCTCCTTCACCAGAAGTATTACCAGCACTTATCATACGGAAATTAGGATTTATTGGTACACACATATCTTCAGCAAAAGTTACATATCGTGGTACTTGTGGCTTTTCCAAAAC
>CANDCB010000199.1 GCA_947383065.1 uncultured Bacillota bacterium
TTATTATTACTAATTATTTTATCTAATTTTAAATTTATATTTTCTTCTATTAAACAATTGTCTAAGCCTACAAAAGAAATATTTACATATAATTTATCCAAATTATTTATCATTTCTTCATTAAAGTATAAACCAAAGCCTCTATTTTCATCAATTATAAAATTATCATAATCTTTTTTAGTAACAATAATTTCTTTTGAAGAACCATTTAAGTAATATAAAGAAACTGTACAATCATAATATTTACCTTTATATGATATTCTTTTCATATCTAAATAAATTTTTTCATTACTTACTATCATAATACTTTTGTCTAATTTAAATTCTTCGCTATTCAATTTAATCTCATAAACATTTAATTTATCATAATTATTTTTCCAATATAATCCTACAACAATAAGTAAAATAAAAATAATAAAAAACAAAAAAATAACAATATTGAAAATAATTTTCATATAATTCTTTTTTACTTCGTTTTTTTCTTCAATAATTAAATCTGCAATAGAAATATCTAAGTATTTAGCTACATCCTTTAATGTCAACAAATCAGGATAATTTTTACCAGTTTCCCAATTACTTATAGCCTTATCAGAAACATTCAAAATCTTAGCTAATTCTTGTTGTGTTAATTTTTTAGATTTCCTAGCGTCTGCAATAATTTTCCCAATACAATCTTTTTCTTTCATAAAACCACCATTTTTCATTTATTATAACACGTGTTAATTTAATAATTCTTAACTAAATTAATTATTTAAAGCAAAACCCACTAAAAACTCACGTGCTGACCTTATATAATAATTTGGTAATATATTTTCTCCATTTAACACTTTATACATTTTTATTTGATTTCTATATTCACTATAAGTTATATATTTAAATTCTAAAGGTTGACCATAATCATCTAATTTATTAGCAACTAAAAATAAAGTATCTTTATCAAAATAATCATAAAAATTCATTAATATATAACCTAATTCAATACTATCTTGATTAAAATAACTAAAACCTTTTCTAAATAATTTATTACTTTCAATTATTTCATATATTTGATTAACCGTATATGGTGATTCTAAAATATTAAAATCTTCTGTTATTAAATTATCAAACCTTTCATCAATAAACTTATAACCAACTACTACTAAAATAATTAATATCACAAAAATAATTATTAAATATTTTAATTTTTTCTTTAATAAAACTTTATTTTTAATCATATAAAATCCTCTTTCATATTTCCAAAATAAAATTTTTTATATTAAACTTCAACCTAGAATAACTAGAATCTAATTTTTTACAACTCCAGTTTAACTAGAATTAAAAAAGAACCTTCTAAAAAAGTTCTTAATCATAAAACTACTTTTGACAATTAGGACAAAAATAAGTACTTCTTCCGCCTACAACAATTCTTTTTATAATTTCACCACAAACTTTACACTTTTCATTCTCTCTTTTATGAACACATAAATTTTGTTGAAACCTTCCTGTAACACCTAAACTAGATGTATAACTTCTTATAGTGGTTCCACCACATTTTATTGCTTCTTTTATAATACTATTTGCACTCTCAACAATTCTATCACAATCATCCATCGTAATTTCTGTACCCAACTTTAAAGGGTTTATTAAAGAAGCAAATAATACTTCATCAGCATATATATTACCCAATCCTGAAATTATAGTTTGATCAAGTAACAAAGTCTTCATTGGAAGTTTTTTTATGACAAAATTTATCATATAAATATTCTTTAGTAAGATTGTCATCTATTGGTTCAATCCCCTGTTTTCTTACTCCCTCTACTGTATCTAATTTACCTTTTAAAACCAAATTCATTCGTCCAAATTTTCTAGTATCATGATATCTTAAATCTGTTCCATCTTGAAAAGTAAATATTATATGTTCATGTTTAAGAATCTCATCATTCTCACTTTTTATAAAATATTTTCCTTCCATTCTTAAATGGCTACATAAATAATAATCTCCTATTTCAAATATTAACCATTTGCCTTTTCTTAAAATATCACTAAATTCTAAACCGACTAATTTCTCTTTGAATTCTTTCAAATCTGATTCAATTATTTTATCATATAAAACATTAACGCTTTTTATTTTTTTGTTTAATATTCTTTGCTTTAACGTTTGTCTTACCGTTTCTACTTCTGCTATTTCTGGCATCTTGCTTCAAACTCCTTACTCTCACCTTTGGCTTATTTTTTTGTTTTATCATAACTAAATTAATCTTCACAACATCTGCTATTTTTAATAGATAATCTTGTAAAGTAACTACAAAAGTATTAATATCAACCATACTAATACCATCATTTAATACTAAATTACAATTAACTTTTCTTATTCCACCATAAGAAATAAGATTTAATTTTTCCAATTTTTTAATTTCTTTTCTAGCTGTTATTTCTTGAATAAATTCTTCTTTAATTTCTTCTTCTTTATCTTCTAAATACTTAAAACTATTAATAATTATCTTTATTCCTTTAAATATTACTAATAATGCTAATAATGCTGTTCCTAATC
>CANDCB010000200.1 GCA_947383065.1 uncultured Bacillota bacterium
GTTTCCGTTCAGGACGAGCGATTTTTCTTCCGGATGATTCAGAAGGTTCAGAAGATGCCAATAATCGTTTTGGTCTTCACTATAATCCTGATACTCATAAGATTAGTTTTAAAGTAAAAAACTTACAAGCTGGTTGTAAGTTAACTGTTGGTATTGTAACAACTCTACCTACTGGGATACCAAAAGGTAAAAGAGTAGATATCTATAACCAAGCAACCGCAGTAGATGGTGCCCAAACAATTAATTCTAATAAAACTCATGTTTGGTTAGGTGAAGAAGTAGAAACATATCGCGTTAAATATGTTTATGATTCTAGTTACCCAGTTCCTGATAATGCTCCAGAAGTTCCATATAAAGGAGCTACTGCGTCAGAAGATGGAGCATACTTCCCTGCTGGAAATACTGTAACTATTGCAGCTAAACCAATATTAAAAGGATATGACTTCATTGGGTGGATTAGCGATGGAATAACTAGTAATGATACATCATTTACTATGCCAAGTCATGAAGTTACTTTAAAAGGTTACTTTAGAGAAAAAGATAAATATACAGTAAGTTATATAATAGATGGTGAAGGACCAAATGAAGAAGACTATAAAGTACCTGAAAGTGAAGATATTTATGTTGATGAAGATGTGTTCTTAGATCAAACTTTAAAAGTTGGTGATCAAGTAGGTGAATATATTTTAAAAGAAATAAAAGTTGAAGGTGTAACACCAGATGAAGAAGGCTATTTTAAAATGCCTAATGAAGATGTTTTAGTAACATTAAGATTTGAAAAGAAAAAATATAAGGTAATTTACAAATTTCATGAAGGAGTAAGACCACCTAATTACGAAGAAATATTAACGAGAATAAACGGTGGAGAAAATGACAACATGTATGCGAAAGATGAAATAGTAACTTTACCAGTAGTTGATACTTTTTCACCAGTTTTAGGAATTGGTGGATATGATTATTACTTCCAAGGATGGTATAAAGAGGATAACTTTAAAATGCCGGTTGTTCCTGATACAGAAGAAGGTTACATCATTTATGGTGAATGGTTAAGAGTAGCTGGAACATTTGAACCAGTCATAACTAAAACAATAAGTAATCCTAAGAGTTATTATCGTATAGGAGATAGAGTTTTATATGATATAACAGTAACAAATAATGAATCTTATTCTATAAAGAAAGTAAAAGTAAGTGAAAATAATTTAAATGCTCATTTTATTGATGATAAGTCTGGTAATTATAATGTTATAACAGAACATGTTGTTGAAATTTTAGAAATACCAGCTAATAGTAGTATTACAGTTAAAGCAGAATATGTAGTTGAAAGTAAAGATATGGCTAAAGATATAACTAATGAAGTACAAATAGTTGGTTCAGGTAAATCAGATAATGGTTACCAATTAGATCCTAGTAAAGAATATAAAGCAACTACAACATTCAAAACCCAAGTAAGAGTTAATCTATGTAAAGCGATAGATCAAACAACTTATAATAACTTATTTCAATTTAAGATAAGTAATGATAAAGAAAAATTAAAATCAGATATTAATATTATTAATGATGGTGGAAAAATTTGCCAAGCTGTGTATTTAAGTCCAAGTACAAGTCCATATAAAATAACAGAAACAATTCCACAAGAATACGAATTAGTAAGTATTGATAATATAAAAAATGTTAGTTATAAAGAACTATTAGTTGAAGAAAATGAAGAATATACAGTATTATTTACGAATAACTATCGTAAAAAAGGATTCTTTAGAACATTTGGAAATATTATCAATCATATAGAAGGTGGAAGTAGATGAAAAAATTTAATGAAAAAAGCAAAAAATTAAAGCCTATATTATTCATTATACTTCTACTAAGTATATCTTTAGTAGGAATAACATTAGCTTATTTTAAAACAAGTGAAGAATATTTTAATAAGTTTAAAGTACGAGCTTATAATATTAGTTTAAATGAAGTTGGGTTTACTGGAGATTTTGGAACAAAAAAGGTAAGTATAGAAAATAAAGATGAAGCCGAAGTTATATTAAGAATATCAGTAAATGAATTATGGAGTAAAAAAGTTGATAATGAAAAATTAATAATTAGTAATGAAATATGGGATGATACAAAGAAGTCTTATGAAAATGTCGTTAATAAAGAATGGACTAATAATTGGGATAATTTTATTAATGGCGGAGATGGATGGTATTATTATACGAAAATATTAAAAGGTAATAGTAGTATAGCTCTTTTAAATAGTATAAGTTTAAAAGAAGACTTAATAAAACAAACCAATGAATATGAGTATTATAAAACATATGATTATGATTTAACATTTAATTTTGAAGCAGTTCAAGCAACAAGTAGCGCAGTCAAGAAAAGTTGGAATAAAACAGTCATTATAAATGAAGATAATTTAAGCTGGAATTTTTAAACTTTAGTTTTTGAAGTTAAAAAAATAAAAATTTTAGATATATTAGATAAAAAAGTAAGAATATGGTATTAAAAGTTTTTATTGGCAGTGTAAA